>JAFZPO010000007.1 GCA_017550305.1 Clostridia bacterium | reverse complement strand
TGGTCTTCGTGAATGAGCCGCTGCTGGAAGGCGACAGCGAGACGCTCATGGAGATCAATGACATGCAGCCCGGCGCTGAACAGGGGAGATGTTCAAGTACAAGGTCACCGAAGGCGATGTTGCTCTCGGGTATGTAGGCAATATGGCTACGTCGACATATGAGGACGCAAACGGCGACTGGCACCAGATCAGCAGTAACTATGTTGAAGCGGATACCGGAAAGAAGACTCCTATCAAGGAAGATGAGACGCCCAAGCCGCCGGTACCGCCGTATAAGCCGGTCTTCGGAGTGGTTTCGGACATCAGCATCACGAAGGAGCACGACAAGGAGCCTGACAACAGCAGCTACTTCGTCGAAGGTGAGAAGATCCGTTACGCGATCACCGTGAAGAACGAGGGCGAAGTCCCGGTCGACATCGAGATCTACGACAGCCTCGAGGGCGGCAGCGGACTGATCGGCACGGTGAATAACCTTGCGCCTAATGACAGCAAGACAGTGTACTATGAATACACGGTCACCAAGGCTGACGTGGACGCGACCTGCGTTGTGAACTACGCGCTTGCGAAGTGGCATCCGAGCGGCATCTGGGCAGAGACGGTGTACAAGAGCAATGAAGTCGTCAGCCCGACGAGCGAGAAACAGCCGAATCCCGACGGACACTTTGAGTTCTCCGGTGAGGGCGACAGCTGCTGGCGTGAAGTGACCGGGGTCGGTGAGTTTGGCACTTCCTATACGCTGCATCTGTGCGCAGAGCATGCCGCGATCGAACAGGCAACACAGATGATCGAGGGCAAGAAAACAGCCAACGACTGGCAGAAGGCTGTCACGCTGTGGCGTGAAGCTGTGGATGCGGAATATGAGAAGTATCTGGAGGCTGCTGACGGTTCTGCCCGTGTCACGGTGATCAATGATCGTCTGACCTATTACCTCTGGCTCGGTGCATATGAGAAGCAGCTGAGTCTGCTCTACCCGGATGATCCGGATGCTGTTGCGCAGAAGGTCGCCGAGAGCCTGATGGATCGCTGCGCGGATCTCTGCTGCGGCGAGCATGAGGAATACAAAGAGAAGCTTGGCAGCCTGGCAGGTGCGCGCACGGTAGAAGGCCTTGAACCCTATGCGAACTGCGACAGGATCGTGACCAACCGCAGCGGAAATGAGATCAGTTATGAGCTCGTTCTGGATGCGAAGCATGCTGCGACCGAGAAGAACGCGCTGACACTGGTGCGTGAGGCGGAGGTCGGTGCGCCTATGGCGAATGCTTGGGCACGCGCACAGCAGCTGTGGCAGATTGCGCTGGACAAGGAAGTCAATGCGCTGTACAAGGCAGCGGGCAAGGAAGACCGTCAGGTGATCGCGATGACGAGGCGCTTCCTCGACCAGCTGGTCGCCGCACGCACGGCACTGCTTGAAGAGGTATACAGCAGTGACAGCGTGATCGTGAACGAACAGATCGAGCGCCTGTACAAGGAATACGCGATGATACTTTGCGGCAAATAATAACGGAACGGGGAAGGCCGGCAGATGCCGGCCTTCCCGATATACGGAGGACGGAACATGAAAAGGATACTGGCTTTGCTGCTGTGCCTGCTGCTTGTTCTTACATCTGCACAGGCTGAACTGAAACGCAACAGCCGCGGCAACGAAGTGAAACAGCTTCAGCAGATGCTGACGGACCTGGGATTCCTGAACGATAAGATCGACGGCATTTTTGGCCGCAAAACGGAGGCTGCCGTAAAAGCTTTACAGGATTACTTCGGAGAGAAGCAGACCGGCGTTTATGATGATATGCTGGAAATGGAACTCCTGGATCTGTGGGGGACAGTATTGGGCATCATGGAAGGCGACGGCCTGGATCCGGAGGAGCTTCAGGAAATCTATCCGGCGTCCTGCGGCTGGGGCGGCGAGGAAGGAGAAGGAGCGCACTACTGCTGGCGGCACTTGGAACAGGCATACCTCTCTGCTTATACAGGTGGGGATGCGCCGGAAGCGCTCGAACGGCTGATCTCGACCCGGCAGCGGGATCTGTGGCTGCAGTCCATTGACGATATGTATACTGAATGGGAAGACGTGCTGTCTGATGACGATGGTGAAATCGCGAGTGAACAGCGCGAGATCTTCGAGCAGGCACTCAGTGAGAACCGTGCAGAATGGGCGCAGGAATACAGTGAACTGAAAGCACTGACACAGGAAGCGCGCTGGCTGGAGAGCATCGGTATGGATTTGTGCTTTGACTTATATGGCGCGGAAGCGAACTGAAGGAGAGGATGGATATGAAACACAACAGATTGATCGCCTTTTTACTGGTTGTTATTATGCTGCTTTGCATAGGAGCAGCGGCAGAAACTTATCGGGTTGAAACGCCCAACAAGGGTACGCTGAATCTTCGCAGTGTCAAGGACAACAGCGTGATCGGGCGCATTCCCAACGGCACACTGCTTGAACCGGACCCTGAAAAATCAACGGAGACGGCAGCTTATGTGACTTATAACGGAAAATCGGGTTATGCCAAGTGGGAGTTTCTCAAACGTGTGGAGACAAACGACGTGTCCGAGCTGCCGACTGGCGGTGACGGGGATTGGTTTGTCGGCGCCATCGGCGCATACATCCAGCCCGGGCTGGAAGGGGATGCCTATGGCGAACAGTTTGGCAGTTATTCCTGCGACAGTGATCAGCGGCTGATGATCACAGCAGACAAGAAACCTGCCTACTGGGTGATCAACGGCGTGCGCTATGATTTTGAATTCGACATTCCGCGTTCCTTTATTATCAGCGGCGTTGAAGAGGACATGACAATCGAAGCCGTACCTAAGGGTACACTGCCGCTGACGCTGCTGAGCGCCGAGGATATTCAGGAGCACCTTACCGGAGATACGCTGATCGCGGAAGCGATACATGCCAAGCTGTGCTATATCAATGACAAGGATTATGGTGCCGGCGGCTGGTATGATACCATTGACTTTACAAAAGAGCATAAAAACCTGTCTTCTAACAAGAAAGAGCCCGGAGGGCAGCTGACTGCACGCGTGCGCGCCACCATACCCAAGAACAAGACGATCAGCTATTGGAAGTTCGACGGTATGATGATTGATTTTGATACCAACGTAACGCAGTTCATAGTTCGCGGGCTGAATGTCTCAAAGACTTATGAACCGGTGTTTGAGGGCACTATCAGTAAGCCTGCCGAAACGACGGAGAACAACGCATACAACACACGGCCTTCTACGAACACGAATTCATCTGACAGCAACAGCTACAACACGCGCCCCTCAACTAATAACAATTCGACTAACACAAACTCATCTGACAGCAACAGTTATAATACACGGCCATCAACAGACAATAATTCTACGAACACGAATTCTGACAGCAACAGCTACAACACGCGGCCTTCTACCAATAACAGTACCAATACCCGTCCGTCAAACAATAACGGCACCAACACACGCCCGAGCAGCACGACGCCGACACCCGTGCCGAACACGCGTCCGTCAACGACGAACGGCACCAATACCCGTCCGTCAAACAACAACGGCACCAATACCCGTCCGAGCAGCACGACACCGACGCCCGTGCCGAACACGCGTCCGTCAACGACGAACGGCACCAATACCCGTCCGTCAAATAACAACAGCACCAATACTCGCCCGAGCGGTGTGACGCCGACGCCTGTGCCGAACACGCGTCCATCGACAACAAACAGTACAAATACCCGGCCGACGGCCACACCGCCGCACAGGTAAAAGTAAATCCGCTGAGATTATAATCAAGATCTCAGCGGATTCTTTTTTTATTTGCTTTCTTTTTTCTTTTTCCCGTGTTTTTCACGGAAAACCTTCCACCATCTGGAAAAAGGAGTTTCCTGTTTAGGCCCGCCCAAACGGCCTGCATCAGCATCCAGTGCAACACGGCAGATGTTGGCGATCAGCGGGCCGCCGATCAGGCCCAGGGCACCATACAGCTGGAAACCTGCGAACATGGAAACCATGGTGACCAGGGGATACAACCCCAGCTGGCGTCCGACGATTCGCGGCTCAATGATCTGGCGCACAACGACTACTACCAGATAAAGCACGAACAAAGCAATAGCCAGCGAATAATTGCCAAGGAGCAGCTCTACGATCGCCCAGCTGTTGAGGAACAATCCTGCACCAATAACTGGCAGTACATCACCCAGACCGATCAGAAAACCGATCAGAAGTGCATAAGGCTGTCCAAGCAGGAACAGGCCGGCAATAATGATTAGCATCAGTATGAACGATATAAAGATCTGAGCGCGGATCTGGCCGAAAAAGGCTGTAAAAACACCGTCTTTGACCAGATGGAAATCCTTGATCACAGAGGTAGGGAAAGTACGGCGGAAGAAATCGCCAATGCGTTCGCGGTCGTAGCTGAAGTAGAAAGTGCCCATAACAATAAAAACGATGGACAGGATAATGCGCGGCAGCGAGGTGGCGGTGCTGATGGTAATGCTTGCGATGCGTCCGGAAAGATTGGCTGCTGCGGAACCGATGCTGGACAGCGCGTTATTGAGCAGACGGTTTGCGGTGGACAGAAAATCTTCGGGCAGGATCTCACTGTAGCGCGTATAGAGATCATTGAACCATACGGTCAGCTTGCCGGCGATAGAACGGGCGAAATCAGGAGTAGCCCGGATCAGCGCGATACTCTCATGCCAGAGACGGTTGGACAGAAAAGAAAAGGCGACTATCATCAGGCCAAACAGGAGTATCATGCAAAGCAGAGTAGCGATAACACGTGCTGCCCTGGTCTTTTTCAGCGCGCGTCTGATCAGACGGGCGACCGGCTCGAGTATCATGGCAAAGATCAGAGCAACACCAAAGGGCCAGAAATACGGCCAGAGAATGATGACCAACACGCAGGCCAATACTGTGCCTGCAACGATCAGCAGCCGCCGCGGCACATCGTTCATGTGCGTGTTCCAGGTAATCAGGCGGTCGAGAATGGAATTCATTGAAAAGCCCCTTTGGAATCTGTAATGTGCGTAGATATTATATGCCTTTTTTCCGCCAGTGACAACAAAAAGAAAAATTGACAACCGCCTTAAAAGCGCCTTATAATGTTTTTATTCTGAACAACCGATGAAAGGAGGGCCGTTTTATGGATCAGAGTCTCGGCGACCCCGGCTCGCAAACCGTACGAATATGTTATGCCGGCAAAATGAAACGGCCCGCTGTGCGCTGACCGTTTCTGTGCCGTTTCAGACTGTTGAACGGAGGAAACAGGGATGTCGCAGATCAGTAGTACGTTAGAGACCACGGTCACCAAACTGTGGGAAGAGAAGAAATACAATACCCTGCGGGATGTACTCAGCACGATGCAGCCAGCCAGTGCGGCCGAGCTGCTTGCAGTTATGCCTGAAAATGCACCGGCGCCGCTTTTCCGCCTGATGCCCAAAGAGCTCGCGGCGGAGACTTTCGTCGAAATGGAGCCGGACATGCAGGAGAAACTGATCCGCAGCTTTTCGGATACTGAGCTGAAGGGCGTGCTGGACGAACTGTACATGGATGACGCCGTTGACCTGGTCGAGGAGATGCCGGCCAATGTGGTCAAGCGTATCCTGGCTCAGGCGGATCCTGAGATGCGTAAGAGCATCAACGAATTGCTGCAGTATCCCGAGGACAGCGCCGGCAGCATCATGACCACGGAATTCGTGGCCCTGCGCCCACATATGACAGCAGCCGAAGCGCTTACTTCCATTCGCCGCACAGGCATGGACAAAGAGACGGTCAACACCTGTTATGTAATTGGTAAAGACCGTAAATTGATGGGCGCTGTCACACTGCGTACGATTGTCATGGCGCAGGACGACGATACCATGGAAAGCCTCATGACGGCCAATGTCATATCGGTCTCCACACAGGAAGACCAGGAGACTGTGGCACACATGTTCAGCCTTTATGACCTGAACGTATTGCCCGTTGTAGACAAAGAGAACCGCATGGTCGGTATCGTCACAGTCGACGACGCTATCGACGTCATGGAAGAAGAGGTCACAGAGGATATCAGTAAGATGGCCGCTATCACGCCGTCGGACAAGCCCTATCTCAAGACCTCCGTTTTCACACTGTATAAAAGCCGTATCCCGTGGCTGCTGCTGCTGATGCTTTCAGCCACTTTTACGGGTATGATCATTACGCATTTTGAAGCAACGCTCAGTTTTTCGATTGCCCTGACAGCAGCGATCCCCATGCTGATGGATACCGGCGGTAACTGCGGCAGTCAGTCCTCAGTAACCGTTATCCGCGCCTTGTCACTGGGCGAACTGCACTTTACGGACCTGGTCAAGGTCTGGTGGAAAGAAGTCCGCGTGGCGCTCATGTGCGGTGTTACGCTGGCAACGGCGAATTTCATCAAACTGATCCTGATTGAACGCGTACCGCCGCTGATTGCACTGACGATCTGTCTGACATTGCTGGCGGCTGTAATGATCGCCAAGTTTGTCGGATGCACGCTACCTATCCTGGCAGACAAGCTGGGCTTTGACCCGGCAGTAATGGCAAGTCCTTTCATTACTACGATCGTGGATGCTCTGTCTTTGCTGATCTTCTGCACCTTCGCGGGCATGCTGCTGACGGGTGCCGTTGCATGACGACAGGAACTAAAGCTGTTTTCCTTGATATAGACGGGACGCTGTCATGGAATGGCGTACCGCCTTGTGATGAGGATATCGATGCCCTGCGCGCAGTTCGCGCTGCAGGGCATTTTGTGCTGATCAATACAGGCCGCTCAAGCGGATTTCTGCCGGAGAGCCTGCGGGAAGCTGATTATCTGGACGGCTTTCTGTGCGGCTGCGGCACGCAGCTGATTCTGCACGGAAAAACGGTGTACAGCGGAGAGCTGCCAAGACCGCTGCTGCGGCGTGCAGCAGCCTTTTATCTGGCGCGGCCCGGCCGGCGGTGCCTGTTTGAATCAGAGGATGGTCTTTATATCGTCAATGGTGATTATAAGGGCGGGCAATGGCCGCAGATCACACACGAAGATGATTTCGAGACGATTTATGCAAATGTGCATGTGGTCAAACTGACTGTGATCGGAAGTATGATCCCTGAAGAGCGGGAGATGTTTGGCGAAGATCTTGAACCAGTACTCCAGAGCAGCGGACACTGGTATGAAGCCATACTGCCCGGACACGGGAAGGGGCGCGGTTTGCTGCGCGCATGTGAAACACTTGGGGTGCTCCCGGAAAACAGTATTGCAATTGGTGACAGCGAAAACGATCTGGCTATGTTTGAAAGTGCAGGCGTCGCAGTCGCCATGGAAAATGCATCCGCTGATGCAATAGCAGCGGCTGCATTCATGACGGGCAGGTGCGGTGAGGGTGGCGTAGCCCGGGCAGTGCGCGCGTTGGTGCTGGGTGAAGGTACGCTGAAGGCCCTGTGAGAAGGACAGCTGTATTGCTGCCTTGACCTGAAACGCATAAAAAATAGCGGTGCGATTCCTGAGTGAACCGCACCGTTTTACTTATTGTTCTGTGAACAGTTCCTGCTTGCGCACAGTCATTTCATCCACACGATCGATGTACTGACAGATGTCGCTGACATTGAATGCACGGCGTATGAAGCCTTTCTGAGGGAACAGCCGCTTGCTTGCTGCGCCTGCACCG
>JAFZPO010000036.1 GCA_017550305.1 Clostridia bacterium | reverse complement strand
TTGTCAAAGCGCACGAGGTCACCGGTATGGAACATGCCGTTTTCATCGAGGTCTGCCGGGATCAGGCGTCCGTCTTTCAGCTGGCCGACATGGATGGCCTCGCTGCTGATCAGGAGCTCGCCGTCCTCGGCGATGCGCGCCTGCGCGCAGGGCATGATCTGGCCGGAACAGCCGGACAGACGGGACTCAAGACTGAGCGCGCCGTCCCAGGAGGTGATGGCGGTCTCGGTCATGCCGTAGCCAAAACTGACGTTATAGCCAAGCGCGGCCATGGTGCGCAGATGCTCACGCGGGGCATTCGCGCCGCCCAGTGCGATCTGCTTGACCGTGGGGCCGAAGAGCTGTGCGTTGATCGACTTAAAGAGCTTGTTGCGCGCAAGCCAGAGCCCGCCCTCGGGCCAGATGCGCTGCGCGAACAGGGAGATGCGCTGCATGCTGCGGAAAGCGGCGCGCTTGGGCGCGGCCTTGGCAGCGACCTTCTTCTGTACGGAAGCGGAGATGCCGTTGATCAGCAGCGGTACCGCGAGCACGAACTCGACCTTGCACAGACGGCAGGTCTTGAGCACGGTCTCGGGCGCGCGGTCACGCAGGTAGACCTGCGGGTTGCCTTCGAGCATGCCGGGGAACGCATTGACCATCAGGCCGAATACGTGATGCAGGGGCAGGAAGCAGAGCATGCGCTGGCGGCCGAACTTCTCATTGGTCATGCAGCGGCGCTTCTGCTGCTCCACGAACGCGATGGACTGCAGGCACGCGGCGCGGCCGTCATACACATACACGCGCGAGGTCGCGGTGGTGCCGGACGTGCACAGCGCGATGCGGTCCGCCCAGACGGGCGTGAAATGCTCGCTGAAGGGGCCCTGCGTCAGTTCCTGGGGGGTGCGCTGCGCGTACTCGGTCAGGCCTTCGCGGCGGCGGCCGACGATCAGTGCGGTGGCGCCGGCCTGCGTCAGCAGGTGCCTGAGGCCGCTGTCGTTCAGCATGGGGTCGAGCAGCAGCGGCTTCCGGCCGGCAGCGAGCAGCGCCCAGAACAGGATCAGCCAGTCGGGCTGCGTTTCGAGGCAGAGTCCGACCCAGCCGTCCTGGCGGCCGAGCGCGGCGTCCTGGATACGCGCTGCGGTCTGCAGCGTGCGCGTGCGGAATTCCTCAAATGTCCAGGTGCGTTCATGCGTGCCGTCCAGCCATACGGAAGCGGTGGCTTCGGGCTCGGCGCACATGGTATCGAAAAAGTTTTCAAAGCAGAGACTCCGGCGCAGCCGGTCGCATTTCTGATCACGGGTCATCATAGCTTCGTTTCTCCTCTGCATTTATCAGCGGTAATATCCGGCGATCAGCCGGTTGAACAGGCGGCGCGGCAGCAGGATATGCAGCCATGCGGCGGCGCGCTGTGTCAGGGATGCTACGACAAGCCGCGCGGGCGGATTATCGCGGCGTACGGCGCGGGCCACGGCAGTACCGACACGCTCGGGCGGAAGACCGTTGCTCTCGTCATGGTGGATCTTTTCGGTGCCGTACGCGAAGGCTTCCGCGTACGGCGAGTCCGTACCGATCTGCTTGGCACGGTAGCGCTGTGAACCGCCGCGGCAGTCGCCTGGCTCGACAACAGTGACGCGGACCCCGAAACCGTAAGTCTCCTGGCTGAGCGCTTCGGCATAGGCTTCCACGGCATGCTTGGTCGCACTGTACGCGCCCTGAAAGGGGATCGAGAACAGGCCGTTGAGCGAAGAGAAGAGCACGATGTGGCCCTTTCCCTGCGCGCGCATATGCGGCAGTGCTGCCTTTATGCAACGTGCCATGCCGAGCACGTTCACGTTCATCATGTCTGCCAGGGTATCGTTTGAGAGCTCCTCGAGCGGCGCCATGGTGAATGTCGCGGCGCAGCAGACGAGCACGTCGAGGCGCCCCTGTTCGTCAAGGACCGTCTGCACGCCCGCTGCCGTGCTCTCGTCCTGCGTAACATCGAGCGTCAGTGCTCTGCAGCCCTGCGGCGGTTCAACGCCCTGTGCGAAGGAACGCGCGCCTGCATAGACGGTATGCCCGTCCGCGGCAAGCGCCTGGGCGACCGCGCGCCCGAGCCCCGAGGATGCGCCTGCGACCAGCGCAACGGCTTTCTCCATGACGGTTCCTCCTGCTACATTAATATGCATTGTAATTTTACCATCCGCATCTGCGAGCGTCAACGAACTGGAAGGACCGCCACTTTTTTGACATTTTTGAATGCGGAAAAGGCGGACTTGGCTCCAACAGCAACAAAACAGCGGTGAACGCATGCTGTCATGCATTCACCGCCGGGTGAAAACGGGGTTATGGTGGACTTACTTGTACTGCGGCAGCCAGCCCTCGTGTGCGACGATCAGGTCATCGCAGAGGGCGATGATGTCATCGATACTGAGCTCGCTCATCAGATGCGGGTCCATCATCGCGGCCTGGTAGATGTAGTCCTTCTTCAGCGTGCGCGCGGCTTCGATGGTCAGCAGCTGCACGTTGATGTTCGTGCGGTTGAGCGCAGCGCACTGCTCGGGCAGGTCGCCGACATAGGTCGGGGTGATGCCGTTCTTGTCCGCGATGCAGGGGACCTCGACGCAGGCGTTCTGCGGCAGGTTCGTGATGAGCCCCGTATTGAGCACGTTGCCGCCGAGCTTATAGGGCTCGTTGGTCTCCATGGCTTCCATGATGTGGCAGGCATACTCCTTGCTGCGCTCATGGTTCAGCTTCGGGTTGTGGGTCAGTTCGATGTTGAGGGTCGCCCACTTCTCAACGTGCTTCAGGCAGCGACGCGGATACTCGTCCAGCGGGATCTGGAAGCGCTCGATCAGTTCCGGATACTTGTCCTTGATGAACCAGGGCGTATACTCGGCGGTATGCTCGCTCGACTCGGTCACGTAATATCCGAAGCGCTTCATGATCTCATAGCGGACCATGTCCGTATGCGGCGTCGGACGCTCGAGCGCGCGGCGCTTGATCTCGGGGTACAGGTCATTGCCCTTTTCGTCACAGATCTCGAGCAGCCAGGCCTGGTGGTTGATGCCGGCAATCTTGGTACGGTAGGTGTCCTTGTATTCCATGCCCAGGCCTTCAAGAAGCTTCGGCGCGCAGACCTGCACACTGTGGCAGAGGCCTACTGTCTTGATGGGCGTGAAGCGCTGCATGTACCCGGTGAGCATGGCCATGGGGTTCACATAGTTCAGGAACCAGGCGT
>JAFZPO010000288.1 GCA_017550305.1 Clostridia bacterium | reverse complement strand
CCTTCAGCGACAGGCGGCCAGCCCGCTGAGGGCCTGATGATGCTGGGAGACGGGATTCCGGCAGGTGTGACCACGGTGGCATTGCTGCTGAATCTTACCTTTTATACTGCTGCATTCTTTGTGATAGCATTTGCAGGACGCCTTTGCTATTCCGGAGTATGGGGCGCTTTCGGCGTTCCTTCACACCTGATGATCGCTATCGGAATTGCGTTGCATGTAGCACTTCTCGGCGGGTTTACCTTGCTGGTCTTCCATGACAAAGTCTTCCTGAAAATCGTCGATTTCTTCCTGATGATCGGGCAGAAACTGCATCTGGTAAAAGATGCTGAGAGCCGCCGAAACAAGATGCTTGAAATCGAAGAAGACTATCGTGCGAGCGCCGGCGCGATTTCCGCTCATAAGAGAGCCATGGCATTTGCGTTAATCCTGAATCTTCTTCAGCGTCTGTGCAATGTAGCCGTACCTGTTGTACTGTATGCTGCTTCGGGAGGAGAGCTCGGAAAACTGGGAAAGGTGTTCGGTGTCCAGACTCTGGTTGTCCTTGGAGCAACCAGCCTGCCCATGCCCGGAGGAGTCGGCGTGACAGACTACCTCTTTATGGATGGGTACAGCACGCTGATGGCTGATCCTGTCAACCTGGAACTGCTTTCGCGTACAGTGTCCTTTTACAGCTGCGTACTGCTCTGCGGAGTTATGCTGCTGGTAATCCATGTTGCGCGTAAACTGGCCAGAAGGAAAGGAAAACGAACATGAGAAAATGGCTGAATTCGCTTGAGCGCCGCCTCTACAAATATAATATTCCACCTATCATGAAGTATCTCGTCTTTGCGATGGGCGGCGTGTTCGTGATCGATCTGTTGATGGGTATGACCACGGCCTATACTACGCGTATTTCTCTGCTTAATTATCTGACGCTGGATATTCCAATGGTACTTCGCGGGCAGGTTTGGCGACTGGTGACCTGGCTTGTAGTACCGCAGCAGGATAATCTGCTTTGGATGGCTATCAGTCTGTATTTTTATTATATGATCGGTACTGCATTGGAAAACCGATGGGGTGCGCGCAGATTCCTGATCTTCTTTGTGATCGGTGCTGTAGCGAACATTGCCGCTGCGTTTCTTGCCCATGCAATTACCGGTTATGGATATGGCGTGAATACTTATCTGTATTATTCGCTGTTCCTTGCCTTCGCGGCATTGTATCCCGATATGCAGTTTATGATGTTTTTCGTGCTGCCAATCAAGGCGAAATGGCTGGCAGCAGTCGACTTGATTTATTTCCTGATGGCGATCGTGATGGGCGGCACAAGCCTGCGCCTGGCCGCGATTGCGTCATTGGTCAATATAGCGCTGTTCTTCGGCGAGGATATCTGGCAGACTGGACGCCGGATCTATTTCCAGTGGCAGCGCCGCCGCCAGTTCCGCCGTTAAACTGATGGACAGCAGAAAAAAAGCCCGCCACCAGAGTGCCATGATTGCATTCTGCGGCATGACGGTCGCTTTGTCGGTTGTTTTACTGCTCTTGGGCGGTGTAATTCCTATTGCAACCTATGCAGTACCAATGCTCGCAGGATTACTGCTGCTGCCTGTCCTGCTGGAATTCTGCCCCAAAGCAGCATGGACGACTTTCTTTGCGACAGCACTGCTTTCGCTTTTCCTGGATTTCGACAAGGAAGCAGCTTTCTTCTATCTCTTTATCGGCTATTATCCGATCGTAAAATGGCGCCTGGATCGTTTACAGCCGCGCATCAAAATGCTTTTTGCCAAGCTGACGGTTTTTGTGATCGCGCTCGGAATGACATACGGACTGCTGGCACTGTTGTTGCCGACTGCTGCCGCGTGGCAGGAATTTGATGAGATGGGGACTGCCATGATGATTGCGTTTGTCGTACTGTTCCTATTCTGCCTTATGCTGTATGATCGGCTGTTGACACCGCTTGCACTGCTCTATGTGCGGAGAATCCAGCCTAAGCTGAAAGTCCTGCGGAAATAAGCAGACTGCTGTTTCTTCGGTAACTATCCGACATAAATCTGCGCCGTCCGTTCGGGCGGTTTTTCTTGCGTGAAAAATGCCCCACTTGTTTGATAAAGCAGGGCATTTTCGCTTATGTCATTCGCTTTACTGTTTCAGAGATCTGAATACAAGCTCTTCTGCTTTTTACGGTCCGGATCGATATACTGCAGTTCCATTTTATCGAAAGAAACAGACTCCACGAAATGCTCGGGCAGGAAAGTAGTCAGGCCGAAATTGTCCCAGTCACGTTCATGACGGGGGATGATCACCGGGCGGCTGACATCAAGCGCATGGCAGATCTCGTCCAGTGCCTCCTGCCATGTTTCATAAGTGCAGGGCGCTGTGCGGCTTTCTATGATCTTGTTTTTTCTGATGATGCGGACCCATAACTGGCCGGCCATAAACGCCTCCTGGTTAAGTTCTGGTTCTCATTCAGTCATCTTGCCGAACGGGACTTTGTCCCAGCATGCGGTAGGCTTCATCCAGCTGCCGACGAGACAGGGCAATGTTGCGGCTTTCCGCGGCAACGCTGTCGAAAATGCCGAATACGATATTTTCCATTTCACTGCCCTCACGATAGTCAGTGGGAGCGACAAAATGTACGCGGCCATGGATCAGCATATCGTTAACGGTAGCATTGCGCGGACCGCTGTAAACAGCAATGGAATGCCCGCCGCGGGAGCCGACAAGCTTCATGCAAGGCACATCGGTCGTTCCGTCACCGATATAAATCATGTTGGTGAATGGAACACGGCGCATGTCATGCGGGGTGTGCTCGTTGAGCCGGTCGTTTTCCGTGACATCCAGAATGCCCTTGTTGATGCGGTAGATGTACTGTGTCTTGTTGGTATAATTGACAGCCATTGCCGGCCATTCCGGAGCTCCGGTCTCTTCATTATACACGAATTCGGCTGCATAGATCATTTTGAACTGATCCGCAATGGGCGTGCCTTCTATGATCTCCTTCAATCCGGAAGAGAGGACATAATGTTCCACCTTAAAACCTAGCTTTGCGCCATAGGCATTGACCCGGGCAAACCAGTCGTTCATACCCGGAAACAGCGCGACTTCGGCACCCTGACGACGGAAAGTCTCACGGCTCAGGGGCATTTTACGACGCTGAGCTTCCATGATCATTACATACATATATGCGAGAATGGAATCCATACGATGCTTTTTACCTGTGAGCTGGCACAGATCCCAGAAATCATTATTCTCCATGCCGAGCTCGGGAATGAAAGCGTATTCCTGCATGTCCCGCGGGGAGAGCGTATGATCGAAATCATACATCAGGGCAAGAATTGGGGTTTCTTTTTTCATAACTTTTTCCTCACTGCGGCTTGGCGTTATAAATGGCCAGGAGTTCCAGTGTGTGACCAAAATACTCCTGCTTTGCTGTGTTGCTTACACCCAGCTTAGAGCAGATGGCATTGATCACCTTTTTGGGATATGTGCGTGCACGTGTCATGGATGCATTTACATTGGTACGCCATATGGAAACGGAGAAGTTGCTGAAAGGGAATGTCTTGATCTGTCTGGGCATCAGTTCGGAGAGCGTGTCGAACCATTTCTGGTAGATCGGTCTTACCTGCGTCGAATAGAGGAAATTGCTCTCAACGATTTCTGCCGTACGGCGCAGGAACATGTCTTTGTATTCCGGGATTTCCAGCAGGGCAGCCAGAATTGTGTGCGGAAACTGACCAACGTTCGAGGTGCGGTTCTTGAGGATCAGGTTGACGGTCTTGGTCTCATCTCCGTTCATGGCACCAGCTTCGATATCATGCAGCATGAACTTCCATTTTCCGCCGGGAAACCGGTAGTAACGTACATTCCCAGCATCATAATTGTTGATCATCATGCTGAAGATCGCGTAATTATATAGGCTGTCCACATCGACACGGTCGAGCACATACTGCAGATTCTCCTCGGTGTTCAGTTTATGAGTGCGGCAGAAATTGATCAATTCTACCCAATCCTCATTGCTGCCTTTGATCACCTGTGTTTTGTTCATTCCGTTGCCTTCAATGATATCGATGTTCTTGATGGTCTTTTCATCAGTGATGCCTTCCCACTGAGCCAGCGAATCCTTATTGGCTTTTTCACGCAGATTGTAATGACCGTAATATTTCCCGTTGATATACAAAATGATGGGACGTCCGGCCTGGTAATACAGACCAAGCCCATCGCTTATTTCACCAAGCACAACATCGCGCATGCGGCAGCTGTGGTTGTCTGAATTGGTCATTCGCAGCTGAATGGCCGAGTATTCCTCGTAATCACGGTTTTCGAAGAAGGCGCAGTTGAAGGTATCACTGCCCAGCGCACTGCGTGCGAATACGGAAAGAGACTTCTGCTTCTGGGAACGGGAAGAGTGTCCGGCAACACGTGTCGTAGCCATCTGCACCAGCTGGCGTACGCCGTTCTCATCAAAATATTCGATCTGGCAGGGGTATTCCCAGTTCTGGTTATAATTAGCAACCTTTCCGCTGCCTTTGACAAGGATGCCTGATTTATTGCTGAAGAAATAATCGTTATCCGTATAGATGGAAACGACGGATACGGGGATGGGCGTTGGATCATTGATCCAGTATGTGCTGCCGGCTACGGTCGATCCGAGCAATGTCTCCGAGAAAGCACGTGCACGGACGACAGTGGTCTTTGTTAGCGTGATAGCGCCTTCAAACAGCGGTGACTCGCGGGTAGGCGTGCTGCAGTCTGTTGTATAACGGATCTCCTGTCCTTCTGCGCAGCTCATGGTGACAGTGACTACATCGGAATAGAAACCGGGTTCAGTCAGGATGACGGGCTCTTCAGCACGGTCATCAAAATACAGGCTGTTGTTAGCCTTTCCAGGAGTGGAGGTTTCAAAGAAATGCCAGCCGTTCCCGTCTGTGGGTACACCCGAAGACACGTTGCCGTACTGGGGACCAAACTTCACCTGGGTAGTATTGCCATCAGGATCGGTAATGCAGACCGTATCGCCGCTGGAAGAGAGCTTGAAATTGGTATACAGTGCATTTTTCTGGCCGTCCGTCACGGTTTCGCCGGCACAGTAAACGATCAGGTATCCGCCTTTGGCAATCTTCGCATTGTCAGGGAAAGCCCAGCGTGTCGGGTTATAGGGATCATCACTCAGATACCATCCCTTGAGCGATACCTGGGTATCGCCGTCATTGTACAGCTCGACCCAGTCATCATGACGGCCATTGATGAATACGGCGTTACTGGCCATTACTTCATTGATCCTGACTTCGGCGCTGGCACAAACGCATACGGCGCATAGCAGCAGGATTGTGAGGATTGCGATTAAGAGCTTGTTTTTCATGAGAGCACCTTTCATGTGACTATGGGGTTACTGCCCATCCAGCTGTGCCCATTCGGCATACAGCGCATCGATACGTTCGGTCAATACTGCTTTTTCAGCTTCCAGTTCACCCAGACGAATATAATCACTGGCAAATTCAGCTGTCTGTTCATCCAGCGCTTCCGCCTGCTGTTCAAGTTTTGCGATCTCGCGCTCTATGACGCCCATTCGGCGTTCGATACGCGCATCGCGACGTCCATTGGGCCGCTGGGCAGCACGTTCAGCTTTCTCCAGTTTTTCAGCAGCATGCCGGGCAGCTTTTTCCTGTTCAAGCTGCTGTTGCCGTGCTTCTTCTTCCCGCTCGCGGATGAAACGGTACTTCTCATAACCGCATTCATAACAGCGCAGTGTTCCGTCATCCAGTTCCCAGATACGCGTGGCAAAACGCTTGACGAAATAACGGTCATGAGAAACAATGAGCAGCGTTCCTTCAAACTGATCGACTGCTGATTCGATCCATTCACGGGAATCGAGGTCGAGGTGATTAGTCGGTTCATCCAGAATCAGCATGTTGACAGCGCTGTTCATGAGTAGGCAGAGCTTGAGCCGTGCCCTTTCGCCGCCGGAGAGCTGCTCGACACGCTTGAATTGGTCCTCACCTCGGAAACGGTAGGCGCCCAGACGGTCGCGTGCCTGCTGCGGCTCACAGTTGAGCTCATACAGCAGTGTGTCATACAGTGTGCGCTCTGGATGTTCAAATACGATCTGCTGGGGGAGATAGGCTGCGCGGACGGATGGCCCGAACTGGACAGCTCCCGTATCAGGTGCTTCTTCACCAAGCAGGATCCGCAGCATGGTAGTCTTGCCGGCGCCGTTCGCACCCAGCAGTGCGACACGTTCTCCGCCGCCACGGATAGTCTCCGTTACGTCATGGAACAGCGTGCGGCTGCCATAGGCTTTGCTTAAATCACGAATGCGCAGCGCGTAATCGGCACGGAAGGGGACAGTCGAGAAACCGAGCGCAAGACGTTCCTCACGCGTGGGCTTTTCTGTCTGGCGCAGCCATTCGATACGCTTTTCCATGGCTTGAGCACGCTTATGCAGCGCGGGATTATCATAGGCCTGTGCCCAAGTATGCATGCGGCTGACCGTATGCTGGAGCTGGGCGATCTTAGCCTGTTCTTTTTCGTATTGCTTGAGCTGAAGCTTGTAACGCGCTTCCTTCTCCTGAACATAGAAGCTGTAGTTGCCGCTGTAGAATTCTACCCCGCCGTGGTCAAGCTCAACGATCCGGGTCACGGTGCGGTCAAGGAAATAGCGGTCATGGGATACGGCCAGTACGGTTCCCTTATAGTGGCTGAGATACTGTTCCAGCCACTCAATGGAATCCATGTCCAGATGGTTGGTAGGCTCGTCCAGGAGCAGGATATCGGTTTCCCGTAGAATCATCACGGCCAGACGGATACGTGTCTGTTCTCCGCCGGACAGGGAAGAAAACGGCTGTCTGCGCTGCTCGGCGGAGATGTGCAGGCCGTTGGCAACCTTGCTCAGGCGCGTTTCATAGTCATAACCGCCCATGAGATCGAAACGGTTTGTGAGATCATCATAACGGCGCAGGAGCGCTTCGTCCTGTTCACCGGCATCCATGCGCCGGTGTACGGCTTCCAGTTCGCGTGAAATCTGAGCGATCTCGGAAAAGGCCATACGCAGGACATCTTCGACGATCGCGCCTTCAGGGACCTCCGCCAACTGAGAGATATATCCGATACGCCGTCCCTGCGGAATAGCGATAAAGCCTTTGTCTGCTGACAACTCACCTGTCATAATACGCAGGAGGGTCGTTTTTCCGGCTCCGTTGGGGCCCAGCAAGCCTACGCGTTCGCCCGCCTCCACCTGAAAGGAGACGTTATCCAGCACAACGCGATCCTGCTCGAATGATTTTTCGATGCCCGAAACGATGATCTCAGCCATGGTGCCCCCGTGCGCAGTTTATTCAAATTATTATAGCATACATCCGTCTGTATGACAATTGCAGTGCGGAGGGCTGACCGGAATCAGGCGGTATAGAAAAATACAATATTTAAACATTTTTTTGCTGACGCTATTGACAGGGGCATTTGCTTCGCCTAAAATTGGAAAAAATGACGAGGAGGATGGAATGATGCTGCAGGATAAAATACGCGAGGGATTGACGTTTGACGATGTTCTGCTGATTCCGCACGCAAGCTCCGTGCTGCCCAAAGATGCCGATCTGACCGTACAGCTGACCAAGAAGATCCGCCTGAATATTCCGATCCTCTCCGCTGCCATGGATACGGTAACGGATTCCAAGATGGCTATTGCGCTGGCCCGTGAAGGTGGTGTCGGCGTGATCCATAAGAATATGACCATTGCCGAACAGGCTGCGCAGGTCGACAAGGTCAAGCGCAGTGAGCACGGCGTTATCACTGATCCTTTCTATCTTTCGCCTACTCATCTGGTAGCCGATGCAAAGCGGATGATGAGCAAGTATCGTATCAGCGGCGTTCCCATCACAGAAGGGGGAAAGCTGGTCGGTATTCTGACCAACCGCGACCTTCGCTTTGAAACGGATGACAACCGTCAGATCGGCGAAGTGATGACACGCGAGAACCTGATCACCGCGCCGGAAGGAACAACGCTTGAAGAAGCCAAGAGTATTCTTGCAAAGCACCGTATCGAAAAGCTTCCGATCGTCGATGAGGAGTATAAGCTGTGTGGCCTGATCACGATCAAGGATATTGAGAAGGCTACCAAGTATCCGAACAGCGCACGTGATGAGAATGGGCGCCTGCTGTGTGCGGCGGCAGTCGGTGTAAGCCGTGATACGATGGCACGTATCCGCGCACTGATCGATGCAAAAGCAGATATTATTTCCATTGATACCGCTCACGG
>JAFZPO010000287.1 GCA_017550305.1 Clostridia bacterium | reverse complement strand
GAGGGCGTCAAAGAACATCAGAATGCCCCATCCGAAGCATTCCTGAACGGTATCAAGGTCATTTGTGAACAGGCTCATAAGGCTGCCGACCTTATTCACCTGATAGTACTGCCTGCTCAGGTTCTTGGCGTTGTCGAACATTGCGTCACGAAGGTCGGATTCCACGCGGATCGCGCAGCCGATGAACATGATACGCCAGAGAAAACGTCCGACCAGCGCGGCGAGGACGATGAAAACCATGGGTATGCAGATGCGGTGCAGCAGGAACTGTGAATCAAACGCTATCTGCACGCCGTCCTCGACAATATAGCCCTGGTTCATGCCGTTGATGACCATCTGGTACAGATTGGGCATAAGAAGTTGGAGATAGTCAACGGTCAAAAGGGAAAGAACGCCAAAAAGCAATAGCGGGCCGTATTTCAAATAATAACGGTTGATGTGCCTTCCGAAAATCATAACGCACAATTCCTCCGGGACAATTGGTCGAAAACGAAATACCTAAACATTATACGACGCCGTATATTTATAATCAAGCCAGACAGTCGTGAAAAACAGAAAAAAGTACATAATTAATAATCCCGGCAGCGAAGCCGTTGCGCTGCCGGGAAAATACTGCAATTATTCTCAGTAATTGGAAATTCTATGCATCGAATAATCGTTGCGGTTGAGGATGGCCTGGTCAAAGCTCTTCTGTACCAGTTCATGTTTCAGATCCTGGTATTCGCGGGCAAACCATAGGTTCTCAAACTCGTTCGGATCGTCCTGCAGGTCATACAGTTCGCCGTAATCCTCGCCGTGATAGGAGACCAGCTTAAAGCGTCCGTCAAAGTACATGGTCGCGCTGATGTTCTGATGGCAGCGGGCCAGACAGTGATAGAACTCGCTGTACACGGCATCGTGGTGATGCGCGGGGGAAGCCTCTCCGGTCAGAATGCCCTTCAGGCTCTTGCCCTTCATCCAGAACGGGATCTCCATACCGGCCAGGTCAAGCAGCGTCGGTGCGACGTCCGTCAGCTCGACGAGTGCGTCCGATTTTATGCCGCTCTTGATGTGACCGGGCCAGGAAATGATCAGCGGTACATGCGTCAGCGCTTCATAGAAGTAGGCGCCTTTCCAGTACAGGCCGTGATCGCCCAGCATCTCACCGTGATCGCTCATGAAGATCACGAGCGTGTTCTCACGCAGGCCGTTCTCATCCAGATAATCGATCAGGCGTCCGACCTGGTCATCGATAAGCTCGATCTCGGCATAATAGTCGCGGGTACGCTCGCGCTTCTGGTCATCCGTCATGCCGATCACGCTTTCGGCACTGCCGCCCTGTCCGCCGTGCACGTAGTCATACTGCTGGTGCGGGGGTTTGTTGTCCATCTCGCCGTCCTTCCACAGCGGCAGCGGCATATCAGCGATGTTCAGCTTGTTCTTATACTCCTGCGGCGGATCGAGCGGGGGATGCGGGTCAAAGGTGTTGATGCTGATCAGCCAGCCGCCTTCCTTGCCCTTTTGCTGCTCGATGAAGCGGATAGCTTCATTGGTGCACCAGGTGGTCTGGTGCAGTTCTGCGCGGATACCGCTGCGCAGTCCGCCTGCGCCTGCTATGTCTACAAAAGAAGTCTTGGTATCGCTGTTGACAGCATACTCCGAAGCCCAGTCATAACCGTTGTCCTTCAGCCATTTCTGGTAGCAGTTGATGCCGTACTCCCAGTCGTCATACGGATGGTGGCTCCACTCGAAGAAGGTGTAGCCGTCGTCGCCGCGCTTTTCCATACGCTTGAAGGCCGCGGTCAGGTGCAGCTTGCCTGCAAGACCGCAGGTATATCCGGCGTCCGCGAACAGCTTGGTCACCAGTGTTTCATCCTTGGAGAAGTTATCATTTCCGTTAAAGAACATCTTGGTCGCGCAGGGATACTTACTGGTCAGGAAAGACGCACGGCTTGGCGTACAGATGGGTGCCTGGCAGTATGCGCGGCTGAACATGACGCCTTCGCGGGCCAGACGGTCGATGTTCGGTGTATGAATTGCGGTATTGCCCATGCAGGTCAGCGTGTCATAACGCTGCTGGTCGGTGCAGTACCATACGATATTCATCGGCTTCTGAGGCATCGTATTACCCTCTTTCTGTGAGTAGGTTTTGCTGGAAATATTCTATCAGAAAACGAGTTCTTTTTCAAATTCAGATTTCGCGGTTTGCGATAAAAAGACTGAACAGTGATAAGCAAATAATCTGTGAAATCATGCAGGAATCAAATGCAAAATGTCGAAAACAAAACCGAAAATAATCATTGGAGGCTATTTATATGAGGACTACTTGTACAACGGGCCCGATCGTATCCCTTGTCGGCCAGGATGAGGCCATCCGCCTGATTGCGCAGGGCGGCTATGACTGCCTTGATTTTTCTCTGGGTAACCTGACCCGTGATGACAGCCCGTGGCTTGAACCGGATTACAAGGAAAAGGCCGCGCATGTTGTTGAGCTGTGCAAGAAGTATGACATCTGTGTCGGCCAGTCCCATACTCCCTTTACCTTCCGCTGGGAAGACCCGAAGGACTATGAAACAAAGGCGATTCCGAATACCATCCGTTCTCTCGAGGTCTCCGCACTGATCGGCGCGCCGATGGCTATCGTGCATCCGCTGCACCATCTCTCGTATGCTGATTACGGCACTATGGAGTATGATCAGAACATCGAGTTTTACCGCCTGCTGCTGCCGTATGCCAAGAAGTTCGGCATCAAGATCGCAACGGAGAACATGTTCCAGTATGACACCAAGGGCAACACGATCCGCGATTTGTATGCGGATATCGATGAGCTGAAGCGGGCCATGGATACCATTGCGGATGATGATCTCGTACTGTGTGTGGATGTAGGCCACTGCGGACTGGGCCGCTGCTGCACGCCGGGTGAAATGATCCGCGCACTGGGCCATGATTATGTCAAGGCGCTGCATATCCACGATAATGACAATCTGCGTGACCGTCATACCGTCCCGTTCCTGGG
>JAFZPO010000286.1 GCA_017550305.1 Clostridia bacterium | reverse complement strand
CAGATGCCGTATCCAATGGCGAGAACCTGCTGACCGTACGCTGCGAAGACGATACACGCTGTACGATGCAGCCTTCCGGGAAACAGAGCACACGCTTCGAATCACACGGTTGCTTCTATACGCGTACCACGGGTATCTGGCAGACAGTGTGGCTGGAATGGGTGAATACGGCATATATCGACAAGGTATTCATTACACCTGACGCAGTAAACAGCCGTGTGCATCTGCGCCTCATTACACATACCGCTCTTGGGTGTACGGTGCAGGCGACAGCGATCTATGCGGGCAGGGAGATGGGCACAGGCTCGGCAACAGTCGGGGAGGACGCTGTCGAACTGACCTTGGATCTGAAAGAGAAGCATCTGTGGGACGTCGGAAAGCCTGAGCTGTACGACCTGTATCTTGTGCTCAGCAGGAACGGTGAAAAGCTTGATGAAGTCGGCAGCTATTTCGGCCTGCGGAACATTGCCTTTGATGGCATGCGTTTCCTGTTGAACGGAAAGCCCGTATTCCAGCGTCTGGTACTGGACCAGGGCTTTTATCCGGATGGGATCTATACCGCTCCGACGGATGATGCGCTGAAGAACGATATCCTCCTGTCTATGGCCATGGGCTTCAATGGAGCACGCCTGCATCAGAAAGTGTTTGAGGCGCGTTACCTGTACTGGGCGGATCATCTGGGATACCTCTGCTGGGGTGAAATGGCGAGCTGGGGCTTGGATCATTCGGATATCGGCGCATATGCCGCATTCAGCAAGGAATGGATCGAAGCAGTAGAACGCGACTACAGCGCGCCGAGCATAATCGGGTGGTGCCCGTTCAATGAGACCTGGGACTTTGAAGGGCGTCAGCAGAACAATGATGTACTGCGCATGGTTTACCGCATGACGAAGGCAATGGACAAAACGCGCCCGTGTATTGACACGAGCGGGAATTACCATGTGGAAACGGATATATTTGATGTCCATGATTATGAGCAGAATCCGGAAATATTCAGAGGCTATTATCAGATAGGGACTGCGCCTATTCATGACCGCTATCCCAGACGACATACATATAAGTCGGGATTGCCCGTCTTTGTGAGCGAGTACGGCGGCATCCGCTGGACAGATGATGCGGGCGGATGGGGATACGGCGAAGGGCCAAAAACAAGAGAAGAATTCCTTGAACGCTTCAAAGGCCTGACGGATACGCTGCTGGATAATCCGGACCACTTCGGATTGTGCTATACGCAGCTGACGGATGTTGAACAGGAGCAGAACGGCCTGTATACCTATGAACGTAAACCCAAGTTTGATCCTGCTGTGATCAGCGCAATCCTTTCCCGACCTGCCGCCTGTGAAACCGAGCTCAAGCCTTAACGAAACAAATAGACGAGGCATTCCGCTGTGCAGACAAGCAGGAGTGCCTCCTGTTATTTGCTGACTTCGTGGGAATCGATTGACATATGCACCTTATTCGATTATTCTTGTGGAGTAATATCAGGAAAAAAGCTGGGATGAAAGCTTCGCTTGCATCATTTTATCTGGCAGATAGACAAGCGGTTTCCCAGTCTATACAGAAGCCTGTGTGTTCAGGCACTTCGCGAGACCGCGCAGGCTGCACATGAAACAAGCGAATAAGATTCTTTCGGCAAAGGCCGGAAGAAAGAACCGGGAGAAACAGCGATGTCATACGATGTTTTTATCAGCTATTCACATCACAACAAAGCTATTGCGGACGCCATCTGTGCCAGACTGGAGCAGGACGGCATCCGCTGTTGGTATGCACCGCGGGATATCCGTCCAGGGGAGATCTGGGCAGAGAGTATCATCAATACCATTGAGAACGTAAAGGTCATGGTCGTGGTATTCACGGAGGATTCCAACAAATCCCCGCAGGTACTCAAGGAAATCACCAATGCAGTCAATGCAGGCGTGACGATCATCCCTTTCAAAATGACGAACGAGCAGCCTTCCAAGAGCCTGAAGTATTTCTTCGCGGACGTGCACTGGCTGGACGCTGTGGGAGCACCGCTGAACAGCAGCATAGAAAGCCTGAGCCAGAAGGTACGCAGTATCATAAATGGAGAGAATGCCGCTCCGCCCGTAAAACAGGCACAGCCAAAGCCAGAAAAAAAGAGCCGTCTGGGTCTTATATTGGCTGCTGTGGCAGTAGTGGCTGTTCTTGCTGTTCTGGGCTTGCTCCTGAAAGACAGGCTAAGTGGCGGCACACCGGTGCCGACAGCCGTGCCGCAGACGAATATGGCAACTGATCAGGTATCCGCAACAGAGCCACCAGCGGCTGCTACGGATAATCCGACAGATATACCCGCCACAGTAACATCTGTTCCGACTGCGATTCCTACTGAGGTCCCCACACCTACTCCGACAACGGTCCCCACTGAGATTCTTACTCCTGTGCCAACCGCCACGAAAGAACCTACCGTTGCGCCTACAATCAATCCGAACAACGAGAGCTATTTCTATAAACCGACGGGTCTAGCGATCATCTCAGACGGGAAACAGACATTTACCGCGCCGGCTAGCAGTCTGTATACGATCTCTGCATCTGAGATCACGCATGGAATGAAATTCCTCTTCAATACCGGCAGTGATCTTCCGAGCTTTACTAAGATCGCGTCCATGGAGATGACTCCTCATGAGGACGGAAACGAGTATCATCGTTATTTCCGCGTAACTCTAACGGATGGCTCTGTAATGGAGGAAGATGTGCAGACAGCCCGGTCAGTCCTTGTCTTCCTGACGGACAGCGGGAAAGTGACCCGAGACT
>JAFZPO010000285.1 GCA_017550305.1 Clostridia bacterium | reverse complement strand
GGTGGTGAAATCATCCTTAGCCATGTTTTACCTCAGGCGTTGTTCTTCTTACGGGGGGAATAGATGCTGTCGATCACGCCGTATTCCAGCGCTTCCTCTGCGGACATGAAATAATCGCGTTCGCAGTCGATACGCAGCTTGTCTTCGGGCTGGCCGGTCATCTCGCTCATCATGCGAAGCATCTTATCCTTGGTCTTGAGGAGCCAGCGCGCGCGGATCTCGACATCGGTGGCCTGTCCGCTGGCACCGCCCAGAGGCTGGTGGATCATGATCTCGCTGTTGGGCAGAGCCAGACGCTTGCCTTTTTCGCCCGCCATGAGCAGGAACGCGCCCATGCTGGCGGCCATGCCGATGCATACCGTGCGGACATCGCACTTGACATAGTTCATCGTGTCATAGATCGCCATGCCTGCGGTCACCGAGCCGCCGGGGCTGTTGATGTACAGCGAGATATCGGCGTCGGGATTGTCCATTTCCAGGAACAGGAGCTGCGCTACAACGATGTTGGCCACCTGGTCGGTGATCTCATCGGCAAGAAAAATAATACGGTCCTTGAGCAGACGGGAATAGAGGTCATAACCGCGTTCGCCGTTGCTGGTGCGTTCTACAACATTGGGAATTAGAATGCTCATTTGTTTTCCTCCATGGGTCGGTCTTTATAAAGAAAGGGCTTGACAACCTGGCCGGACGTATCGGACGCCGACGCAGTGCAAGCCCTTTTCAGTACGGATATTACTCTTCGCCCTTCTCTTCCGTGGCATCCTCGGCCTTATCGGTCTTCTTCTTGCGCGGCTTCTTGGCGGGTTTCTCTTCAGCCTTTTCGGTGGCCTTCTCGGTGATGACGGCATTCGCCTTGAGGAAGTCGATGGTCTTCTTGATGCCGGCAGTCTCCTTCAGGTAGGCTTTCTGGCCGTCGGACAGGGAGTTCTTGAACTCCTCGACTTCACGGTTCATGCGCTTTGCCTGGTCGGCATAGGCGGCCTCGATGTCTTCATCGGTAGGCTCAATGCTCTCGGCCTTGGCAACGGCTTCCAGAACCAGCTGGCTCTTCACGCGGTTGGTCGCTTCGCCCTTGTACTGCTCGCGCAGCTGATCCATGGTCTGGCCGGTGTACTTGAGGTAATCCTCAAAACGCAGTCCCTGGTAGGCCATGCGCATTTCCATTTCGCGCAGCATGGAAGTGATCTCGTCCTCGATCATGGCGTTGGGGATATCGCAGTCAGCGGCATCGACCACTTTCTGCACCAGCGCATCTTCGAGCTCGGCTTCCGCACGATCGGCCGCGTTCTTTTCCAGCGTATCGACGATGTTCTGGCGATAGGCGGCAAAGGTATCAAACTCGCTGACGTCGGCGGCGAAGTCGTCATCCAGTTCGGGCTTGATCTTTTCCTGGATGCCGTTCACCTTGACATGGAACACGGCGTCTTTGCCGGCCAGCTCTTCAGCATGGTACTGCTCGGGGAACTTGACCTGCAGGTCCTTTTCCTCACCGATGGACATGCCGATCATCTGATCTTCGAAGCCGGGGATGAAGGTGTTGCTGCCGATCACCAGGGTCTGGCCCTGAGCGGTGCCGCCTTCAAAAGGCACGCCGTCCACGCTGCCGGCATAGTCCAGATTGACGGTATCCTGAGCCTGCACGGGGCGGTCAGTCACGTCCTGGGTGGTGCTGGCGCGCTCCACATCGCTGTCGATGCGGGCGTTGATCGCTTCCTCGGTCACGGGCTGCACGTTCTTTTCAACCGCGACGCCCTTGTACTCGCCAAGGGTGATGTCCGGCTTGACAAAGACCTCGATGGTGAACTTCAGCTCCTGGCCGGCGCCGATCTGCTGGATGTCCACTTCGGGACGGTCTACTGCTGCGATTGCATCAGCCTTGAGCGCTTCGTCATAAGCGGGCTGAGCGACGATCTCAAAAGCATCGTCATAGAATACGGACTCGCCGTACATGTTCTCAATCAGCTTGCGCGGAGCTTTGCCCTTGCGGAAACCGGGGACATTGATCTTGCCGCGGTTCTTCAGATAGGCCTGCTGCATCGCTGCGTCAAAAGCTTCAGCACTCTCTACGAATGTGAGCTTAACCTTGTTGCCGGAAATCTTTTCGACGGTGTAAGACATGTTGATCCTCCTCGCGATCAGTTACGATCAGTATGCATGCGGCATTTCTGCCTGTTCGCACGCAGTAAAGTATTATAGCATACAGGATATCCCAATGCAAGCCATGATCAAGGCAAAATCGGGCATTTTTGGTGTAAAACGGAACTTGTTACAGAACAGTAATCCGCCGCGGCGGGCGGCGGATCTGAAGCATGATCAGGCTTTCTCGGGATCGCTTTCCTTCATTCTAAATATACGGCGCTTGGGCTTGGGCAGGTGGTACTCGTGGCCTTCGTCATAATAGACCTTTGCCGGCGGTGTTTCAAGCTGTTCGGGATCGTTGAGGATCTTGCCCATGAGCGCGAGCATTTTCGCATACATCGCGCCTTCGGCAATGCGTTCGTCACAGACCAGGCCGAGCGGGAGCAGGCGCTTGCGTGTCACATTGCCTTTGCCGTCTACCTGCGTGGTGCGCTCCACGGAACCGATGGAGATGAACTGCGAGCAGGTACCGAAGTTATAGATATGATGCTGCACGGCGGGCAGACCGATCGAAGCCAGGTTGGTGATGAACATACTGGTGTGGAAGGGGCTTGCGTTTAGGATATAGCGGGGAAGGATGCCGTAACGGTCTGTCAGACGTGCGAAAGTGACGGCTGTATTGGCCAGAATGGGACGCAGAAGCAGCTTGGCGACCTTCATGGTGCTGTTGTCGGCGTTTTCCTTGCGGCAGCGTTCGATCGTCTCGCTGATGCGGTCAGCTACATCATAAATGGTATCGGCCGGATCGAAGAAGCATTTGGTCGTGTTCTCTGCAATCTTGTTGTCCGAGGAGTTCTGCAGCAGGGCAAAAGAAACGACCAGCTGGTTGCGGGCATACAGACGCTTGTTCGCGACAAAGCGGTTCAGTTCGGGCAGCTGTGACACCGTGCGCACATAAGCCGCGATGATGATCTCCATGAACGTGATCTTATATCCTTCGTCCGCCTTGGCGACGATATAGCGGGCAAGCTTCTCGAAATCAAGCTTGTAATCCGAAAAGATCTGCGCATCGCAGCGCATGGGCATGAGGTAGGGG
>JAFZPO010000284.1 GCA_017550305.1 Clostridia bacterium | reverse complement strand
TGCAGAGATTGCCCGAAACAACCGAATCGTTGATATGGAAGGGAGGGATCATGTGCTTCGATATAAAGAGATCAAATATCAGATCGAACAAATGATATCGCATATGCATGCGGATGAACCTCTTCCTTCAAGAGAATCCCTGTGCCGTTCATTGGATACGACACGCGCCACACTGCACAAAGCGATCAGCGAGCTGTCAAGGGAGGGCAAGCTCTATACACGGGGCGGCAGCGGTACATATGTAGCAGGCACACGCGGTACAATGGTCAACAAAAACCGTTTCGTCGGTCTGATCATCCCGCATTCAGAGCCGAACTACCGTGACCTGATATGCGGCGTCGAAGCCTATCTGCAGAGCCAGGACATTAATCTCGTACTGAGCTATACGGACGGTGATATCGAAAAGCAGAACCTGTGCATCACACGTATGCTTCAGTCGGGCGTCTCCGGATTGATCGTAGTCCCGGCCTACTGCATGGACATTACCCGGGATTACGTATTGTTCAGCAGGCTGGAACAGCAGCACATGCCCGTTGTTTTCTGCTATCGCGGCATTGAAAGCGTCAGCCGGATCCCATTGGTCGCATACAACAATTTCTATTCTGCGTGGATCGCCACCAAACATCTCATCGCCAAAGGTTACAGGCACATCACATATGTGGCCCAATTCCTGCTCCGTACAACTCTGGACAGATATCAGGGATACCTGGCAGCGATGATGGAGGAAGGGCTGGAAATCGACCGCAGTGCGATCATCTTTGATGCTAAGCATGACGATCAGGAACCGCTGGCATACCGTGAAACGCTGAATATGCTTGAATCACATCCCGAAGTGGACGCCATACTGTGCAATGCTGACAGCATAGCGGAAGGCATATATCAGGCAATTCGCGACAGCGGCCGCAGGGTTTCTCAGGATATCGGGGTCATCAGCATCAACAATGACACCGTAAAGTGCAATATGCTGCATCCGACGCTGACATCCGTCGGCGGTCCCAATCAGGTCATCGGTGAAAAAGCAGCCCAGATGCTGCTGAAGATCATCCAGGGCGAGAACCCGCAGACACCCCTGTTCCTGTTCCAGTCTGAGCTCTATGAACGTGAAAGCTGTCTGGGGCCGCTCGTCGACGAACACGAAATTCTTTCTCAGGCACGTGCGCTTATGCCTGAGTGGAATAAATAAAAAGGAGGCAACACCATGAAACTCACGAAACTGTTGGCCATCGCGCTAATCGCCTGCATGCTGCTGACCATGACAGCGTTTGCAAGCGATGCGAAGCCCTATGCGGGCACCACCATTCACGTAGTATTGAACACGCATAAATACTACGAAGCAGCTGACCAGTTCATCCCAGAGTTCGAGGAAGCCACTGGCATCAAGGTTGTTATGGAGCACGTAGAGCGCGTCTCTCTGGCGACCAAGCAGGAGATGGAGCTTGGTTCTCATACCGGTGCATACGATGTCATGCTGATCGACGGCAGCAAGGTCGTCCGTTATGATCAGGCCGGCTGGGTAGAGCCCCTGAATGACTACATCGCTAATGACCCGAACTTCGACTATGCCGACTATATTGATGCATATGCTGATCTGCTGAAGGTTGGCGACAATATCGACGGTATCCCTTGCGTCGGCGAGACCACCGTGTTGTTCTACCGCAAGGACCTGTTTGAGCAGGTCGGTATCGAAAAGGCTCCCGAGACCTGGGCAGAAGTTGAAGCTGCCTGCGAGAAGCTGAGCGCGATTGAAGGCGTTGCTCCTCTGGGTCTGCGCGCCCGTGCCGGTGAAGGCCTGAACGTTTACGTCTGGGCTTCCTTCCTGTGGGCATTCGGCGGCCGGTATATCGATGAGAACGGCTATCCCGTTCTGGACAGTGAAGAGGCTATTGCCGCTACGCAGAAATTCGCTGAACTGATCAACAAGTACGGCCCGATCGGCGGCGGCGATATGACTCATGCTGACCTGGTTCCCCAGTTCCAGCAGGGCAAGCTTGCCATGTACTATGATGCTTCCGTATGGAACACCAACTTCAAGGATGTCAACTCTGCCATTCCCGAAGTGCTCGAGAACTGGGCTGCCGCTCCCGCTCCTATGGGCGAAGAAGGCAAGGGGGCTGCCGCTGTTGCCGCACACAGCCTGATGATCTCCAAGGACAGCAAAAACAAGGAAGCCGCCTGGGAATTCATCAAGTGGTATTCTGGTGCTGAGCTGCAGACCAAGGTTGCTCTGCAGACCGAAACCTTCGGTGCCATCGTGCATAAGTCCATCATGGCGGACGAAGCCTTCGAGAAGGTCTTCGGTGGCCACGGCTGGATCGAAGCCTGCGAAGAGTCCCTGACCCATTCCCGTCCCGACTACCGCTATACCGACAACCCCGACTGGGCCTATATCGGCGACACCATCGGCAAGGCTGTTCAGGATACCATTATCGGTGTCGGCACTGCGGAAAGTAACATGAAAGAAATGAACAAGGTTCTTAAGGAGTTCCTGGAAGAGAACGGCTATATCAAGTAATTCCGTCGTTTTCTGGCAAATGCAAACGGTCCCGGCCCGCTGCACAGCGGGCCGGGCACCGCCGCAAAGGAGACTGATTATGCGCAGTAAGATTGCACAAAAACGGACGCTTTGGCTGATGCTGCTGCCATGCTTTCTTGTGCTGGCAGTGATTGTCATCGTCCCGCTGTTCAACCTGTTCAGGTACAGCTTATACAACTACAAGCTTGCCAACCCGAACGGCATGATCTACCGCGGGCTGAAAAACTACAGCAAAGTATTCCGTGACAAGGAATTCATCAATTCTCTGTCGGTAACAGGCAGGTATGTATTAGGCGTTCTGATCACACAGGTGCCTGTTGCACTGCTGCTGATCGAAACGCTGAGCAACATCAAGAAAGGCTCAGGCCTGATCAAGTCCCTGATCATGCCGCCAATGGTCGTTCCCGGCGTTGTGGCTGCCGTTATCTGGCGCCTGCTCTATAATCCCTCCACAGGCCTCATCAATTATTTCCTCTCTCCTCTCGGAATCAAGAATGCCTGGCTAGCAGACCCCAAATTGACTTTGGGGAGTCTGGTCATGGTTGATTTCTGGCAGAATACGCCGTTTCTGATCCTGGTACTGCTTGCGGGACGCAGTACCATCTCGGATGATCTTTATGAAGCCGGGCGCATAGACGGCGCAAACGGTTTCCATCTGTTCCGCCATATTACACTGCCGCTGCTGCGCGGCAGCCTGATGATCGGTATCCTTTTCCGCATCATCGACTCCCTGAAGGGATTCGCCCATATCAGCATTATGACCTCCGGTGGTCCCGGCAATGTCACGACCACCATTAACTACTATGCATATAAGATGGCTTTCAATTACACGGATATCGGCTATTCTTC
>JAFZPO010000283.1 GCA_017550305.1 Clostridia bacterium | reverse complement strand
TTGTAACTGCTACAGAAGCCAATCGGAACTTCTCTCGTGTAGCCAGAATTGCTGAAAAACAGGGGAGAGTTGTCATACTCAAAAATAAACGTCCCAAACTGCTTGTGATAGATCTGGATGCTGAACCTCAGATCGAAATGAGTGAAGACGAAAAACTGGAGTTTGTTGCCCGCAGGATTCTGCGGGAACATCGGGCCGCATTTGAAGAATTGGCGAAATGATCAAATTTCCCAAAGATAAAGTGCCACGAACCAGAAAATTTACAGGGATGACAAGTTGCTATTAATAGCATGTCATCCCTGTTTTGAATTATACGGATCTTATTATGCTTCCTCTTTATCTGCTTTCGGGCCTTTATACTCAAAGCAGAGCATTGTTATATCGTCGAACTGTTCAGCGTTCTGGACGAATTCATCGACGGCTTTCCGGACACCCTTCAGGATATCAATGGGCGCACTGCCCGGGTCCCTGTTCAGGGCTTCGAGCATTCGCTCTGTCCCGAAAAGCTCCTTGTCCGCGTTCGTTGCCTCGGGAACACCGTCGGTATAAACGAACACTTTCATTCCGGGCTCGAGCTGGATCTCATATTCCTTGTACTTTGCTTCCTTGAGCCCGCCGATCACAAACCCGTGCTTATCCTTATAGATCTCAAACTTCCCATCCGGACGCTTGAATACGGGGTATTCATGGCCTGCGTTGGCACAGGTCATCCTGCCGGTCGAAAGCTCCACGATGCCAACCCAGACCGTCACGAACATTTCCGCTTCATTGTTCGAGCAGATCGCTTCGTTGGTCTTGGTCAGGATCTGCGCGGGAGACCCGCCGAGCATGGCTACGCTCTGCAGGATGATCTTGCGTGCCATCATGAACAGAGCGGCGGGCACGCCTTTTCCGGATACGTCGGCGATCAGAAGGCCAAGATGATCATCGTCGATCAGGAAATAATCGTAGAAATCACCGCCGACTTCCTTTGCGGGATCCATACTTCCGAGAATGTCGAAATCCTTGCGGTCCGGGAACGCGGGAACGAGATGCGGAAGCATGGCTGCCTGGATCTGCGTGGCGAGCGTAAGCTCCGCGCCGATCCTTTCCTTTTCTGCCGTGACACGCTTCACGGTATCCAGATACTCGACTGTCTTGTGGGAGACGTTCGCAAAGGACTCGGCCAGTTCCTCGACTTCGTCGCCTGTGCGGTATGCGTCGTCCATCTTGAACTCGAGGTTGGTCTCGCTGAGCTCGGATATCTTCCTTGTGATCGTATTCAGGGGCTTGACGATGCGCTTGCTCATGATAAACGCGCCGGTCAGCATCGCGATCAGGAGGACAGCAAGAATGAGAAGCGCGAGCAGCGTGCCCTGGGAGATCTTGCTGCGGTAGGAGACGACAGCTTCCTCCTGGATCGCATGATAGTCTTCCTGCAGCTGCTTCACGGGCTGCTGGGCATCCGCTTCCCTGTATGAAGCGATAAGCGTCCATCCTACGGTTTCCATAGGCACGCCGATCATATAATGATTCCCGTCATCCAGGGGCACGATGCGCACATCGGTCTTGCCCTGCATCGCGTCAGAAATGAGCGCGGCAAGCTCTGTGTTGTCTGAAGCGCGGAGGTCAACAGCTTCTGACGAGTTCATGACCCGGAAGATGCCTTCATCGGTCGGGGAGATGATCACATGCCCGCTCTGGTTTATGACCACCAGCGAACCGCCGTTCTCGGCTGCGCGGATGATGCGTTCCTGCATATCGGAAAGGAACAGGTCTTCGCCGGCAACGCCGTACAGCGTTCCGTCAGGGCCGTAGACCGGCATGGCGCAGGTGACGCACAGATCGCCTGTGCGGCGGTCATACTCCACGTCCGTAAAGATCAGCCCGCCTGTTTCGACGGCCTGCGTGTACCAGTAGCGCTCCGTCGCGTTATAGGTGATATATGAACCGTCCGCATTGATCCAGTTTCCGGGCACGGTATCGGCCATCAGCGTCGCGCCTTCGTCGATCGTGAACCAGATATTGTCTGTTCCGTATGCGGAGCACAGGGAAAGAAGCATATCCGACATGTTTGCGATCACGCCGAGCCTGCCGCTCACCGTCTCTTCATCAAGACCGTCCGCAAACAGTACCTTTACGAAAAGCTCTCCATCATGGGCGGCATCCGGCCTGTGCCAGGGTGCCTGAGGCGCGCTGTCCGGATCGCTGAGGAGCTTTCCGGCATAGTCGGCGACCATCTGCACGCGGACAGCCGCGTCGCGGAACATCTCATCGGTCTCCATGGCTTCCATCTGCGTGATGCGGTCCATGTTCTCCACGATGACATTATCGATCACAGCGGCGGTGGTCCCGGTCACGGAGGCGACCTGGCGTTCGCTTGTATCCCGCGTCAGGTCTGTCAGGAGCTTATTCTGCGTCAGCATGGACAGGATAAACACGGCCGCCACGACGAGCATGGAGACAAGGACGAGCGTCAGGACCTTGCTCTCGATCCCGCCTATGACCAGCTTTCTCAGTTTCTTCAAGAGTTTCACCTCAGTTCGGGGGCGTTCAAATGTTCTGTATTACTTGCCGTGCTTCAGATGTTCACGGCGGTGGCGGTGCTTGGGCTGCGGCTTGTCCACAGGCGGCTGGCCGCGAAGCTCGAACAGCTTGTCGCGCAGCTTTGCTGCCTTCTCAAAGTCGAGCTCTCCCGCTGCGGCGAGCATCTGATCTTCAAGCTGCTGTATGAGCTCCTGCGTTTCCTCATCCGTCATGCCGTAGCGGCGTGCGTCGTCCTCGGCCTTGTCCGTGATCTCAAGCAGCGCACGTACCGCGTTCTTGACGGACTGCGGAGTGATTCCGTTTTCGATATTGTACTGCTCCTGTACGGCACGGCGGCGGTTCGTCTCATTGATCGCGCGGGCCATGCTGTCAGTGAGCCCGTCGGCATACATGATCACGCGGCCTTCCGCGTTGCGCGCGGCACGGCCGACCGTCTGCACGAGGCTCGTTTCGGAACGCAGGAAGCCTTCCTTGTCCGCATCGAGGATCGCGACGAGCGAGACTTCCGGAATATCCAGGCCTTCACGCAGCAGGTTGATGCCCACCAGCACGTCATACGCGCCTAGACGCAGGTCGCGGATGAGCTCCATACGTTCCATTGTCTGGATATCGGAATGCAGGTAGCGCACGCGCACATCCTGCTCGCGGAGATAGTCCGTCAGGTTCTCTGCCATCTTCTTGGTCAGCGTCGTGATCAGCACGCGCTCACCGCGCGCTGTCGTTTCCTTGACTTCAGAGACCAGGTCGTCGATCTGGCCCGTCGCCGGGCGTACGAAGATCTTGGGATCAAGAAGCCCTGTCGGGCGGATCAGCTGTTCGACGGTTTGCTGCGAATGCTCTGCCTCATATGGGCCGGGCGTAGCGGAGACGAAGCATACCTGGCCTATGCGCGCCTCAAACTCGTCGAAGCGTAGCGGACGGTTGTCAAACGCGCTTGGAAGACGGAACCAGTATTCCACGAGCGCGGTCTTGCGCGCTTTGTCGCCGGCATGCATGGCGCGGATCTGGGGGATCGTCTGATGGCTCTCATCGATGAACACGATGAAATCCTTGGGGAAGTAATCAAGCAGGGAGAAAGGCGGGTCGCCCGGGCTGCGGCCGTCAAAGTAGCGGCTGTAGTTCTCTATACCCGTGCAGAACCCGATCTCGCGGAGCATTTCAATATCGTACCTGGTCCGCTGCGCGATGCGCTCGGCTTCGAGCAGCTTGCCCTGCTCGGTGAACATATCGACCTGCTTTTCCAGGTCTTCCTCGATATGCTTGATGTTCTCCTCGCGGGACTCCGCGTTGGTGGCATAGTGCGTTGCGGGATAGATCGCGGCATGCTGCAGCGTGTGCACAGCCTTGCCAGTCACGGGATTGATCTCGCTTATGCGGTCGATCTCGTCGCCGAAGAACTCGACGCGGATGCCGTTGTCCGCCATGCTCGCGGGCATGATCTCGACAACATCGCCGCGGACACGGAACGTGCCGCGGGTGAAGCTTATGTCGTTCCGGTCATACTGGATATCTATGAGCTTCCTGAGCAGCGCTTCGCGGCCGAAGTCCATGCCCGGACGCAGCGAGATCATCTGGCCCGTATACTCACTCGGGTCGCCCATCGAATAGATGCAGCTGACGGACGCGACGATGATCACGTCGCGGCGCTCCTGCAGCGCGGACGTCGCGCTGTGGCGGAGACGGTCGATCTCGTCATTCACTGACGAATCTTTTTCTATATACGTATCGCTCGAGGCGATGTATGCTTCAGGCTGGTAATAATCGTAATATGAGACGAAGTACTCGACGGCGCTGTCCGGGAAGAAAGCCTTGAACTCGGAGCACAGCTGCGCCGCGAGCGTCTTGTTGTGCGCTATGACGAGCGTTGGACGCTGTACCTTTTCGATCACCGAGGCCATGGTGAACGTCTTGCCGGAACCGGTCACGCCGAGCAGTGTCTGCGCTTTCAGTCCGTCTTTAAAACC
>JAFZPO010000282.1 GCA_017550305.1 Clostridia bacterium | reverse complement strand
TGATATACGGGTCGAGCTTCTGTGCTGCGACCTTGAGACCGCGGCTCTTCAGAAGTCGTCCCAGCGAGGCTGCCGTGATGCCCTTGCCGAGGCCGGAGACCACGCCGCCCGTAACGAAGATGTATTTTGCCATAAAGAGCACCTCCTGCGGAATTATGCCAAAATGCTTGCCATGCGGGGCTGTTTCAGCTAGAATGAGAAAAAACGAGGGGGGACAGGACAAATGAAAAAACAGATTACTACACCGAATGCGCCGGCTGCGATCGGGCCTTATTCTGCCGGAATCGCCGCTGGCGGTTTCGTTTTCGTTTCGGGCCAGCTCCCGGTCGATCCCGGGACCGGCGCACTGTGCGCGGGCACGATCGGCGATATGACGCGGCAAAGCCTGCGCAATGTGATCGCCGTGCTGGAAGCTGCCGGAAGCGGCGCGGACAGGATTGTCAAGACAACCGTGTTCCTGGCTGATCTCGGTGATTTTGCCGCTGTGAATGAAGCCTATGCAGCCTTCTTTGAAGGTGAGCCGCCTGCCCGCAGCTGCGTGCAGGTTGCGCGCCTGCCGCGAGACGCGCGCATAGAGATCGAAGCGATTGCTGCCCTGTAAGCGGAACAGGATCCGGCCCGGCTGTATGCCGGGCTTTTTTAATCGGTAGGCTCGACAGTAATCCCTGACTCTTCTGCACCGCAGCGTTTGCAGACACCATTTACAAACTCGTGTCCTAGGGGATCGATCATGTCGCCGCCCTTCTCAGCATCTTCATGAACGGAGCATCTGTACAGAGCGGTAAAGCCTGGTTCTTCGCAGGTAGCGTCTACTGCAGGCTCTACCTCCACATACAGATGATTGTTCGGGTCGATAGCGATGGAAGCCGGTTCGGAGATCTTGTTCTTTCCTGCGGAGTCACTGAAGAACCCGCCGCAGACGCTGCATTTCCAATAGGCTTCGGTTCCCGCTGTTGTACATGTCGCATCGACTCTGGCGTATCTATCCAGTTTATGACCATTTGCGGCATACGAAGTCGGGCCTTTGATCGGGATCGTTCCCTTATCGTCTTTGAACATCCCGCCACAGGTAGAGCAGCTCCAGTATTCGCTTTTCCCCCATTCGGTACAAGTCGGGGCTTTTTCTTTGTGATATTTAAGCTGGTGCGCGACCTTAGTGATCTCTTCGGGATATTCCTGCGTGGCAAATGTTGGATCGGTGAACGTTGCGGTATAGACCCGCGTTCCGGCAGCAGCGCAGCTAGCCGGTTCCGTGTCTACCGAAGAAACAGTGGCTTCGGCTACAGGGATCGAGGCAACTATCTCTTCGCCGCTGAGAAACTGGATGACTGCCGTACATGCTTCATGCGTGGAGGACCAGACATAAGCGATCTGCGAGTCCAGTCCGTTCAGTACCGAACCAGCCGCTGACGCGCTGAGCAGTAAGCTCTGAATGCCGTCCTTGTTTTCAGAGGTAACCTGTACGTCATTGGCGCACAATGCCAAAGAGCCTATGCTGCCCTCTTTCTTAACGCTTACAGAACTGCTGTCAGCGTCGCTGACGATCAGCAGGGTTTCGACTGCGCCGTGTACGGAGGCATCAGCCTTTCCGGTAACAGCTGCATGCAGTTTGCCCTCCTGGTCGCAGAAAGAAATGAGAGCAATCGGAATGCTCTCCAGGGCATCATTGTCAGAGAGCGTCTCAGTGCCGAGCATTTCCAGAATGCTCTGCACCGAAATGTCCGGAATCGCAGAAGCCGTGCTGTTCATGCTGTCAGCGCTGACATTCACGCTGTCTTTATTCTGAGCAACTGTATCAAAAAGAGCGGCCAGCAAAGAAACGGTCTGCGGATCTGCATTAATCTTGATAACATAGCCGCTTTCAAGTACGACCGTAAGATCGCCCTTTGAGACCTTACTGCCGTTCATGGTGTATCCGCCGTCCTGCGTCTCGCCGATTGCAATGCCGGTTGCCCCGGTCAGCGGATTATATGATGAAGAACCCGGATAATTGAGAAAACCACTAAATGTGCTATTATTAATAGTAAACGTATTATTCGTTATATTCTTGCCCACGAGGCTGCGGTCATCAATGAAAGCAGTCGAATTATTCAAATCAATCACAGATGCTGTCTCGGAAACAGCCGAGGAATCGTTTGCTGCGCTGATTGGGCCGGAAACTGCAGTCTGATCCTGTCCGGCAGCCGTCGAGTCTGCGGAAGGATAGGACGCGAGATAATCGGTTGATGAACTGACATTATTAAATCCTTTTTCATTTTTAAACCTTATAACAAACGCTGAAGAGTTATTGAGCTGCTTGCCGAACAGCTCGACAGCGACTGCTGTCTGGTCCTGCGCAACGGTTGCGGAATCCGCATAAGGATAGTCACTGAAAAAACCAGTAAAAGAAACATCTGCCATATTACCATCTGTTATTGTTATATTCGTATGAATTGTCGCGTTTCCCATATTGGACAGGTCAGAGACATTGGCATCTCCTTCTGCAGAGATACCGGCATTAGGCTCTTCTGCGGCCGCAATATGCGTTCCGGCAAGGACCAGGCACAGTATCATAACGTAGATGACTGATTGTCTGAAGATTCTGATCATGATTCTCAATCTCCTTTTCATCGGGATACCTGATTCTCTCATATAATCGCTGCTTTTTCAACGGAAGAATGCATTTGCCTGTTAGCTTGACTCTTTACAATATGAATTATGTCGGTTACAATCTGAACAGAAATCAGGGAGGTGAGCTGAGTGAAAAAGCAAAGGTGGATCTGCGCTGCAGTGTTGCTGCTCGTGCTGGTGATTTCATTCGGTGTTCATATTCTTTCTAATACCCTGCCGGCGATCCCGGCGGACCAGCGTGACTTTTACAGGGATGAGGACGGCGTTCCGTACCTGTCAGAGATGGACTCATATTATTACGTCCGGTTAGCCAGGGAGATGGCGGAGGCGGATGCTCCGTTCCTGTACAGCAACCGCACGGAAAGCCCTCTGATGGGCCAGCGTCCTGTGGAGGATGCGGGGCAGGGAGATCCGCTTCTGCTGTCCATTCTGGCCTACTATGTCTGGCGCTTTCTGTCCCTGTTCAGCAATGTGCGGATCATCGATGTGGCGCGTTTCATGGGACCGGTGCTCGGCAGTCTGGCAGCTGTTCCCGCTTTTCTGTACGTCAGGCGGCGCCTCGGCCTGGCGGGCGCTGTGACTGCGGGTCTTCTTGTCGGCCTGAGCCTTCCGTTCGTCGCGCATACGCATGCCGGATTCTTTGATACGGACATGCTGCTGGGCATCCTTCCGCTGGGCTTCGTGCTGCTGCAGCTGCGCGCGATGCAGGAGAAGCGTCTTTCGCGTCAGATCATCGCGGGCGCATGCGCCGGACTGCTGCTGGGACTGTGCTCGCTGACCTGGTACGCCTTTTACACGTATTTCTGGCTCCTGGTGCTGGGCGGACTGATTGGCGTGCTGCTGACAATGATCTTCCCGCTGCGCTGCCCCTGGCGAAGGAAGCTCCTGATTCCGCGGGGCTGGCTGTTTTCGGTCCTTTCAGCCCTGCTGTTCGTGTTCCTCTTCAGGGGAAAGCAGGGAATGCAGTCACTCATGAACGTCATAAATACCTTCCGGTCGGTCGGCGGGAGCACCAATGTGTTTCCCTTCGTGCATCAGTACACCGGAGAGATGCAGGCTATACCGCTTCTCCCCGATACGGGCAGCGCAGGCCTGATCTCATATCTCAGGGCAGACATTGCGAACGGCATAGGGTGCCTGGGCGGACTGATTCCCTGCGTACTGGCTGCTTTGGCGATCCCGCTCACGCTGTGGGTGCCGCCGCGTGCGGAGAAGATGCCGGAGGAACGCCGGGAGAAGCGGATCGCCGCGCTGACGGAGATCGCGATCCTTCTTCTGTGGCTCGGCTTCGGCGTGGTGCTCATGCGTTCCAGACGCCGGTTCACGGAGATCGCGGCGCTTCCGGCGGCCATTCTGGCCGGACTGGGCGTCGGATGCATCTCCTCCCTGTTCAGACGCCTTAAAGTGTACTGGCGGGCGCTGGCAGGCGCGGTCCTGGCGCTGGGCGCCTGTATCCCGCTTGTGATCGGATCCGCGGCGCTTGCGCGCAGCGCGCGCCCGGATGTGACTGACAGCATGAGTGACGCCATGGCTTGGGTCGGTGAGACGCAGCCGGAAAACGCGGTCATCGCTTCTTGGTGGGACTACGGGTACTACATGCAGTACGAGGCCCGGAGACGGGCGTTCATTGACGGCGGGACGACCAGCGGCATTCTGAACTACTTTGCCGCGAATGCGCTTCTGTCGGATGATCCTGCCCGCGCGGCAGGCATCTTCCGGATAATGGAGACATCCTCCACCTCTCCGGTGGGTGTGCTCATCCAGGCCGGGCTGACGCAGTCGGAAACGGCGAAGAAGCTGATGCAGATCGCCGCGCTCAGCCGTGCGGAAGCGGCTGAAGAGCTTCCTGATTCCATGACGGAAGAAGAGCGCACGGCGTTGCTTGACAAGACGCATCCTGAGGATGAGAACCCGATCTTGCTCGTGCTCAGCTCTGACATGATGGCCAAGATCGACGCGATCGCCTATTACGGGCTGTGGGACACGGATACGGTGTCCCGGGGCGAGGGCGTCTACTGGATGCCGGGTTCCGCTTCGCAGGAGCTCCTGCCCGGCAGCGAGGCGGTCTTTACGCTGCTGGATCCGTCGATCACGCTGACCGCGCGGATGGACGAGACCGGGTTCGTTCAGGTTTACCAGCAGGCCAACGGTGAAGCTTATCATCTCAGCCGCCTGTGCGTCTGGCGTGACGGTGTCAGGGTACAGGATACGCCGCTTCCCGGAAACGGGCCCGCAACAGTCCTGATCGAGGAGAACGGGCGGACGGCACTCTTTTCCTGCAGCCCGAACCTGTGCGACAGCCTGCTGGTCCGGCTGTATGTCTGCATGGACAGGACCCTGGACGGTGCGCAGCTGCTCGGAAACTGGGAGGGTCTTTCCTCTGGGGATCTGTGCCCGGCGCAGCGGCGGCTGAACGTGCTGAACCAGTCCTTCTGGAGCACACAGGTCTGGGATATCTCAGGCCTGCTCCGCTGACGGGATCAGACGAAGCCCCGGGAGAAATGGATCCGGGTCATTCCCATTCGATCGTGGCGGGCGGCTTGCCCGTGATGTCATAGACGACACGGTTGACGCCCGCGACTTCGCCTGTGATGCGCGAGGAGATGCGCTGCAGCAGCGTGTGCGGCAGGCGGGCGTACTCGCAGGTCATGAAGTCATTGGTGCGCACGGCGCGCACGGCGACGGTATACTCATATGTGCGGAAATCGCCCATGACGCCGACCGAGCGCGCGTTGGTCAGCACGCAGAAATACTGGTCCGCCTTGGCGCGGCTGCGGCCGATCTCATAGCGGACGATCGCGTCGGCCTCGCGCAGGATGGAAAGCTTTTCAGGCGTGACCTCGCCCAGCGTGCGGATGGCCAGGCCGGGACCGGGGAACGGCTGGCGCTCCACCAGCTCGCGGGGCAGCCCGAGCGAGTGTCCCAGACGGCGCACTTCATCCTTGAACAGTCCCTTCAGGGGCTCCACGACGCCTTTGAACCCAAGATCGGCAGGCAGACCGCCGACATTGTGATGGCTCTTGATCACGGCAGACTTGTTCTTGCCGCTTTCCACAACGTCGGGATAAATGGTACCCTGCGCCAGATAGGCCGGCCGGCCGCATTCCCGGGCGGCCTTTTCAAATGCGCGCGCAAACTCCCGGCCGATGATCTTGCGCTTCTGCTCGGGCTCGGATACGCCTTTCAGCGCGGACAGGAACTGCTCGGATGCGTCGATGATCCGCAGATCGAGCTCGCGGCCGGCGAACGCGCGCCGCACTTCCTCGGTCTCGTTCTTGCGCATGAACCCGTGGTCGATATAGATGCAGGTCAGATGATGCGGGATCGCCCGCGACAGCAGCGCAGCGCAGACGGAAGAATCAACACCGCCTGAGAGCCCGAGCAGCACATGCTCGTCGCCCACCTGCGCTCGGACCTCCTGGATCGCGCGGGCCAGATAGTCTTCCATGCTGTAATCGCCCGCGGCGCCGCAAATATCATAGAGGAAGGTATGCAGCATGTCCCTGCCGTATACCGTGTTCTCCACTTCAGGATGGAACTGTACGGCATAGAACCGGCGCGACGTGTTTTCCATGGCCGCGACCGGGCACAGATCTGTATGCGCTGTAGCCGTAAAACCGTCCGGCAGGCGCTCGACGCGGTCGGTGTGACTCATCAGGACGCGCTGTTCCGCAGGCAGGCCGCGGAAGAAGCGGCTGTCCGGGTCTGCCGTGAGCGGGAGCGTGCCGTACTCGCTCTTTTCGCACGGAACGACCGTGCCGCCCAGCGCGTGGCACAGGAACTGCATGCCGTAGCAGATCCCGAGAACGGGAATGCCCATTTTAAACACTGCGGGATCGCACGCGGGGGAGTCCGGAGCATTGACGCTGTCGGGACCGCCCGTGAAGATGATGCCGATAGGGGCTTTATCCCGCAGTTCCTGCATGGATACCGTGCAGGGCAGGATCTCGGAGTAAACGCCCAGTTCGCGTACGCGGCGGGCGATCAGTTCTTTGTACTGCCCGCCGAAGTCAAGAATGATGACAGTCTGAGGCATGCGGAATCACACTCCATATAAAGAGAGAAGCCATCCTGCGGCTGGTGCCGATGAGGATGGCTCAGGGGATGCTGAAGAAGGGGAGGCAAACAGAGGTGCGGTGCGGCCGGTATTCTTTTTGTACCACGAAAAGCCCCCCTTTACGAATACTTTAACAAAGTGGTATTATATACAGGTGTTTAAAGAGTGTCAATGCGGGAATTGTATCTTTCCCGTATTTTTACGGAAAGACGCAGTAAGGAAAGGATGTACTGTTTATGAGTGGTGTGGCGGAAGAATTCGCCAGTATGGTATTCTCGGATGCGGTCATGCGTGAGCGGCTGCCGGAGGACACGTATCAGCGCTTGAAGCGTACGACCCGCGGCGGGCATAAGCTCGATCCGGAAGTGGCGGGCACGGTGGCGGAGGCCATGAAAAACTGGGCCATCGAAAAGGGCGCCACGCATTATACGCACTGGTTCCAGCCCATGACCGGGATCACGGCCGAGAAGCATGAGGCGTTCATCCGCCGTACGGATGACGGCAATGCCATCATGGAGTTTTCCGGCAAGGAACTGATCCAGGGCGAGCCGGACGCGTCCTCCTTCCCGTCGGGCGGACTGCGCGCGACATTTGAGGCGCGCGGATATACGGCCTGGGATCCCAACAGCTATGCCTTTATCAAGGATGGCATCCTCTGCATCCCCACCGCGTTCTGCAGCTTCGGAGGCGAAGCACTCGACAAGAAGACGCCGCTGCTGCGTTCCATGGAAGCAATCAACCGCCAGACCCTGCGCATCATGAAACTCTTCGGGCATGACGAGGTCTCGGCCATACAGACCAACTGCGGTCCTGAACAGGAGTACTTCCTGATCGATGCAGACATCCTGAAGAGAAGACGTGATCTGACCTATACCGGCCGTACGCTTTTCGGTGCAAAGCCGCCCAAGGGCCAGGAACTCGAGGATCACTATTACGGCGTCATCAAGCCGCGTGTCGCGGCGTTCATGAAGGAACTGAACCAGGAGCTGTGGAAGCTGGGCGTTTCAGCCAAGACCGAGCATAACGAGGTCGCGCCCGCACAGCACGAGCTCGCGCCGATCTATGCCGTGGTCAATATCGCCGCTGACCATAACCAGCTGACGATGGAGATCATGAAGAAGGTCGCCCAGAAGCACGGCATGGTCTGTCTGCTGCATGAGAAGCCCTTTGCCGGCGTCAATGGTTCGGGCAAGCATAACAACTGGTCGCTGTCCACGGATACCGGCATCAACCTCATGGATCCCGGCAATACGCCCGCTGAGAACGCACAGTTCCTGCTGTTCCTGTGCGCTGTGCTGCAGGCCGTGGATGATTACCAGGAGATGCTGCGTATCTCCGTCGCCAGTGCCGGCAACGACTGCCGCCTGGGCGGCAGCGAAGCACCGCCTGCCATTATGAGCGTGTTCCTCGGTGAGGAACTGACGGATATCCTGACGGCGATCGAGAACGAGACGCCCGTCAATGCGAAAGAGAAGACACTGCTGCGCGTCGGCGTGCATACCCTGCCGCGCTTCCCGCGCGATACGACCGACCGCAACCGTACCTCGCCGTTCGCTTTCACCGGTAATAAGTTTGAGTTCCGCTCCCCGGGCGCGCCTATGAGCGTTTCCGAATGCAATATCGTGCTCAATACGGCAGTTGCCGAATCCCTGCGCCAGTATGCGGATCTGCTGGAGAACGCTCCGGACCGCGAGCATGCGCTGCATGAGCTGATCCGTGATACTGTGCGTGCGCACAAGCGTATCATCTTCAACGGTAACGGATACGACAAGTCCTGGGTCGAAGAGGCAGCCAGGCGCGGGCTCAGCAACCTGCCTACCACGGCTGACTGCCTGGATCATTATCTGAGCGAGAAGAACCTGCAGCTGTTTGAAGCGCACCGTGTGTTCTCAGAAGCCGAGATGCGCGCACGCTGCGCGATCCTGGCAGAGAATTACTGCAAGGTGACGCACATCGAGGCCGTGACCATGCTCGAAATGGCCGACCGCGATATCCTGCCCGCCGTGAGCGGCTGGCGTGCCGCGCTGCAGGAGCGCGCTGAAAAGAGCGCCTGCCGTTACGAGAAAGAGACGCTCGCCAGACTGGACAGCCTGATGAATGACGCGCTGGACGCGAGGGATGCGCTACGTGACGGGCTTGCGGATGTCGGCTGTGAAGCGGATGCGGATGCCGCGCGCCTCTACCGTGACCGTGTACTGCCTGCGATGCGTGACCTGCGCACTGCTGTGGATGCCATGGAGCTGCTGACGCCCTCCGAGCGCTGGCCGTTCCCGAGCTACGGCGATATGCTGTTCAGTGTGAAGTAAACAGTTCTTACACCGCTTTTCCCTTGACGGGGAGAAGCGGTGACTGCTATCATGAAACGGATGACTATGTATAACAAAAAGGAGGATCCATATATGTCTCGCCCCATCAATATCTGTTCCGGTCAGTTTGGTGATCTGCCGCTCGAGGAACTGTGCCGTATCATGCACGGGATCGGGTATAACGGCATTGAGATCGCGACACAGTCGCACCTGGATGTGCGCCGCTGCATTGCGGAGCCTGCCTACCGCAAAGAGGTGCAGGATATCCTTGCCAAATACGATATGCAGATCGGTGCCATTTCCGCGCACCTGATCGGCCAGTGCGTGGGCGATAACTGGGATCCGCGCCTGGACAACTTCGCGCCTGCCGACTGCAAGGGCAAACCGGATGCGATCCGCGCCTGGGCGATCGAGGAAATGAAGAACGTGGCCTATGCGGCAAAGCTCCTGAATGTTAAGGTCGTCACCTGCTTCCTCGGCTCCCCGATCTGGGCGATGTGGTATTCGTTCCCGCAGACTACGCCCGAGATGGTCGATGCCGGTTTTGCACGCATTAAGGAACTGTGGACGCCCATCTTTGACGTATATGATGAGTGCGGCGTAAAGCTCGCGCTGGAAGTGCATCCGACGGAGATCGCATTCGACTACTACAGCACGCAGCGCCTGCTGAAGGAGATCGGCTGGCGCCCGACGCTCGGCCTGAATTTCGATCCCAGCCATCTTCTGTGGCAGGGCGTCGACCCGCAGACCTTCCTGCATGATTTCGCGGACCGCGTCTATCATGTGCATATGAAGGACGTCAAGCTGCGCTGCGACGGACGCGCGGGCATCCTCGGCTCGCATATCGAGTTCGGTGATACGCGCCGCGGATGGAATTTCGTCTCGCTCGGACACGGCGATGTCGACTTTGACGGCATCATCCGTGAGCTGAACCAGATGGGGTATGAAGGCCCGCTGTGCGTGGAGTGGGAAGACAGCGGCATGGACCGCATCTTCGGTGCGACAGAGGCTTACGAGTATGCCAGCAATATCAATTTCTCGCCGTCGAAGGTCAGCTTTGACGCAGCACTGAAAAGAGATTAATCAATCTCGGCTCTCCTCAGAGGAGAGCCGAGCACATTTTTGGACTGTTTGAAAATGAACCTCAGTTGCCCAGGACAGACTGCTCTATGCGCTGCATGTTCTTGAGGAGCGTAACGGCGGGCATGACGATATTGTCTTCCAGCTGGTAATCGTATCCGTTCATGATCAGCGCCAGCGTGATGCCTGTTTCGCGCTGATAATAGATGTTGGAAGACAGACCGTTCACTCTGCCCTGGTGGCCGTACCAG
>JAFZPO010000281.1 GCA_017550305.1 Clostridia bacterium | reverse complement strand
TTGTTGAAGCCGTGGATGGCGCTGACGGAAGCGCCCATGCAGGCCGTCATTTCAATGGCGCTCAGCGGCGCCACCGCGCCCAGGGTGTAGCAGCCGATATCGCCCAGGACCGTGCATTTGTTGCGGTTGAGTGTATAGAAAAGACCGCGGTGCGGGCATCCGGCGCACATGACCGGCGGACGCGGGGGGATAGGCTCTCCGAGCGCGGGACCTGATGCGGCGGCCAGGCCCAGGGCGGCGGCCACTTTGTTCTGGCTCAGCTCGCCTTCCAGCGGGAACAGTTCCTTGCCGACGGGAGAAAGGCCGAGTACACGGCAGTATTCCTCGATGAAGGGGTCAAGCTCTTCCACGACGATCAGCTTGTCCACTGACGCCGCGAACGCGCGCAGTTTCTTTTCAGGCATCGGCCAGATCATGCCCAGCTTCAGGACCGGCCAGCGGTCGCCGAAGGCTTCCTTGACATACTGGTAGCTGGTGGAGGAGGTCACGATGCCGATATCATGCTCGCGGCCATTCTCGACACGGTTCAGAGGACTTTCTTCGGCAAATTCTGCCAGACGGCGCATGCGTTCCTCGACGACCGGATGACGGCGGATCGCATTGCCTGGCATCATTACATATTTGGCAATATTCTTTTCGTAGGGACGGGCCGGGGGCACGATGCGCTCTGATGTTTCCACAACAGATTGGGAATGCGCGATGCGCGTGCAGGTCTTGAAGAAGACCGGACAGTCGAAACGCTCGGAAAGCTCATATGCTTCCTTCATGAAAGCAAGCGCTTCAGCCGAGTCAGAGGGCTCCAGCATGGGCAGCTTGGCGGACTTTGCGTAATGGCGGCTGTCCTGCTCGTTCTGGGAGGAATGCATGCCCGCATCGTCGGCTACCGCGATGACCATGCCTGCGTTGACGCCTGTATAGGAAATAGTGAACAGGGGATCGGCTGCCACGTTCAGGCCGACATGCTTCATGCCGCAGAAGCTGCGCTTGCCGGCCAGGGAGGCGCCGAAGGCGACTTCCATGGCGACCTTCTCGTTCGGTGCCCATTCACAGTAGATCTCATCGTATTTTGCAGCTTCCTCGGTGATCTCCGTACTGGGAGTGCCGGGATAACTGGAAGCTACCGCGCATCCGGCCTCATACAGGCCGCGCGCAGCGGCAGCGTTGCCCAACAGTAGTTTTTTCATTTCTCTTCGTCCTTGCTCTGCGGAATGAAACCTTCCCGCAGGATTATTTCGCGCATGGCGCCGCCTGTCTCATTGTCCAGAATGTTCCGCCTCACGCGGCTGATCGTGGCACTGCTGGCGCCCGTCTTTTCAAGGATCTCCAGATATACCTGGTCTTCCAGCAGATATGTCGCGACATCGAAGCGCTGCTCCATGCTTCGCAGTTCCGTAGGCGTGCACAGGTCATCAAAGAACCTGCAGCATTCATCCAGATCGCGCAGCTTCAGGATGGCCTCATAAAGGGCCATGCTTCGTTGTTTTTTCTGGCCTCTTGCCACAACGGATCCTCCTCTTCTGAGCGGCGCGGACAGCACCGCTTCATAATAATATGATAGGCACATATTAGCACATTAAAGTGTGAAAGTAAACAGAGAACAGATGTATTCTTTTCGTTTTTCGGGCATGCGGTTTCTTGCGTTGGAAGTCTGGCATGAATGAGCTTTTTTTTCGCAAATATTTGATGGAAGCTATTGCATTTTCCGGATGACAGTGGTAAAATATCAATCTGTACCGGCTATGGGGCATTAGCACAGTTGGTAGCGCGCGACATTCGCATTGTCGAGGTCAGGGGTTCGACTCCCCTATGCTCCACCACATCACAACCCTGATCTTGATACGAGATTGGGGTTGTGACTTTTTGGCTTTAGGCCCTGATTTCAGGGTGTTTCCGAAGGAGCGCCGTATTCGAATAGCCCTTCTGTTTACCCTTCGAGGCCTCCAAACCACCCCTTCCCCAGGGGTTACTGGTATACGGTGACCCGGCATCGTATACCTGTAGCCGAGTATCGTATGGTAGTGACCCGGTTCCGTATACCCGTAGCCCAGTTCCGTAGGGTTGTGGGTTTTTCCGTATACGAGTACGTTTTTCACCGTAGGGTAGTAAAAATGCGGCTCGTCGCCGCACAAAGAAAACCACGGTCTGAGCATTACTCCGCTCGGACCGTGATGGTGATTTCGCCCCTGAAAACGAACTCCGCGCTTCCGTCTTTCTGGATGATCACCCGCGAGACCAGCAAGTTCCAAGCCTGTTCATCCCAACCCTCAAGGCTCTGCGCCTGCTCATCAAGTGCAGACAGGAACCGGCGGATTCCCTTGCCCCGGGTGAGATGATCTTCTCTCTCAGCTTTCAGCCGGGTCAGTTTTTCATCAGCAGCCTTGTACCGCGCATTCAGCGCTGCTGCGCGTTCATCGAATTCTTCCGCAGGCATGCCGGTAACAGCTTGCTCGCGGATGAGTCTGCGGTTCAGATCGACTACTGTGTCGATCTCTTTCTGCGTGGCCTCAATTGCCTGATCCAGCTCTGCGGTGTCTTCCAGCGTAGCAGCCAAGTCCTCACAGTCCCGGATTGCCGATGTCCTTTCCGACATCAGTTTGTTGAATGCCTTGATAAACAAGCATTTGATGCCATCCTCGGTTATTGTAGGCGTAGAGCATTTTGGACCCTTTTGTGGAGGAAAAGATGATCACAGTAAACCTTTACTATCCTTCTTGAATCCGAACAGATAAGGAGCGCTGCTGTATGTTGTTTCAATCATTGGATAAACTCAAGCGGCAGTCGATACTGGCTGCAATTCTCATGATGGCTCTCGGTGTGGTCATGCTGATCTGCCCCGAAAGCTATGTGAATACCCT
>JAFZPO010000280.1 GCA_017550305.1 Clostridia bacterium | reverse complement strand
GCTTCGATTTCCGCATGAATGGTCACGGCATCGGCACCAGCATCCATGAAGACATCCAGATAATCCTGCGGGTTATCCATCATCAGATGAACGTCCTGCCAGACATCAGGAAAGCGTTTGCGAATAGCACTGACCATTGCCGGAGCAAAAGAGAGGTTCGGCACAAAATGAGCGTCCATGATATCCACATGCAAACCATCTACGCCTGCGGACAGCATCCGCTCGATATCATTGCCCATATTGAGCAGATCCGCTGCCAGAATTGACGGATATAGTTTAATCATAGCGTTCCCTCCATGCCTTCCTTGTCATTTCAAGCATTTCCCGATACCGTTCAACACGTGCGGCACTGATTCTGCCTGCACTCAGCTCTGCCTGTACGGCACATCCCGGTTCCCCGCCATGATAACATGGCTGAAAACGGCATTTCCCCTGCAGATGATCAAATTCGGGATACCATTCCGCCAGTTCCACGGGATCCATCAGTTCTTCCATCTCCAGCAGACTGAAGCCTGGCGTATCCATCACGCGGAAGTCTTCCCCATAGATCAGTTTCACATGCCGCGTCGTATGCCGGCCGCGTTCAATACGGCTGATGCTTCCTGTTTCAAGCTCCAGTCCCATCAGCGCATTGATCAGGGTGCTCTTCCCGACGCCAGACTGTCCCGCAAAGCATACAGTCTCCCCATGCATGCAGGCCAAGAGCTCATCGAGTCCTGTCTTCTCTTCTGCACTTACCCGGAGCACAGTCACATCCGCCTGCGCATAATCCGCCTCCGCAGTTTTGGCAGATGTATCCCCAAGATCACATTTATTGATCACCAGCACACAGCGCATTCCCTGCCTGTGTGCGGACAGCAGCAGCTTATCCAGCAGCAGCCAGTCCGGAGCAGGCGTTTCCGCTGCAACCATTACCAGCAGGCTGATGTTCGAAACGGGCGGACGGATAAACGAACTAGTCCTGGGCCGGATTTCTTCCAGCCAGCCGTGTTCGTCACCGGTACCCGGAGTAAAATCCACGTGATCGCCCACCAATGGCGTCAGATGCTGCCGCCTGAACTTTTTCTTGGCGCGCAGCACATATTCGATCCCGTCCGCATCGCCGCGCACGGTATACAATCCGCCGCGGCCTTCAATGATCTGTCCCTGCTGCATCATCATTCGCTCCGGTCATTGTCAGCAGACGGCTGTTCGCTCTCCTCGACCACTGGCATTACATATACAGCCAGTGTCAGCTTCTCATCACTCATTACCCGCTCGTCTTTCTTGGGGACCTGATCCGCAACGCGGTCCGCTTTAGCAGCATCGGAAGTCGCATATTCGACGATCTGGATATCATTGAGCCCGGACTCATAAGCAAGAGTCAGTGCCTGGGCACGTGTCAGACCGATCAGGTCAGGCACGGTCACACTGCCGCTGATGGTCACCTGGATGATCTCACCTGCGGCGAGCAGTTCACCGGCAGCCGGCGTCTGCTCGATAACAGTATTCAGAGGCATGTCAGATGCGACCCGCTGCGTTGCCAGCACACGGAAGCCATAAGTCTCCGCCTCGGCTTGTGCAGCTGTCAGCAGTTTCCCGGTCAGCACAGGAACGCCCTGTTGTTCGGGGCCAGTGCTTACAGTAATGACGAGCACATCCCCGCGCTTCATCCTGTACTGGTATTCACGCGACTGCAGCAGCACTGTTCCGGCAGGCACGGACGCATCACTCTGACGCACAACTTCCATTTTCAAGCCGCGTTCGCTGCCGATCCTGACCGCTTCCGTTTCAGTCTCGCCGATCAGATACGGCGCTTCTACGCCATTGAACACACTGCGTGCGATCAGTACTGCGCCGACAGCCAGTCCGGCTATAACGACCAATGACAGGAGACCGATTGCCAGGCGTTCACGCAGTTTCTTCTGGCGGCGTATACGCTGCTGACGTTCTGTATCACCGCTGCGCACCACAGGCGTCTGACGACTGGAGGCCGCCGGCTTCGCGGGCTGTCCCGCTTCCTGGGGATGCTCAAGCGCCGCGCGGATCGCGCGCGCCATCTGCGCAGCGTCTGCGTAACGGTCCTGGGGTTTCTTGTTCATTGCTCGCAGCACGACCTGCTCCATAGCGGGAGAAAGTCCTTCCGCATACAGGGACGGCGGCTTTGGTGTTGCTGAGATCTGCTGCAGGGCAATACTGACCGGCGTATCACCGTCAAAGGGTACACGGCCTGTCAGCATCTCATACAGCACGACACCGACACTGTAGATATCGCTTGCGGCAGTCACGTCTTCGCCACGTGCCTGCTCCGGAGAAAAATAATGTACCGAACCCATTACACTGTCGCCTTTAGACAGCGTATTGCTTCCAGCCACACGCGCAATACCGAAATCAGCTACCTTGACCAGGCCTTCGGCGTTGATCAGTACATTCTGCGGCTTGATGTCACGGTGAATGATACCGTTCTCATGCGCATGCTGAAGTGCGGACAGGATACGGATAGCGATCTGCGCCGCAACCTGTTCCGGAAGCTGTCCTTTTTCTGCTATGATCTCCTTCAGGGTACGTCCGCGCATGTATTCCATGACAAGATAACGATAACCATCCTCTTCGCCGACATCCAGCAGATTGACGATATTATGATGGCTCATCTTGCTGGCCGCCAGCGCCTCACGATGGAACCGCTGAAGGAATTCTTCATCATTATTAAACTCAGGGCGCAGTACTTTGACGGCGACATTATGACCGGTGCGCTTATCGGTCGCCCGGAAAACAAGCGCCATACCGCCCTTGCCGATAAACTCTTCCAGCTGGTAACGCTGGGCAAATACATGTCCGATCATTTTTCCGCCTCCAGCACGATGACACTTACATTGTCACCGCCGCCTCCCTGCAGAGCAAGATCGATCAGCGCCTGCGCGCGGTCCTCTGCGGGGCAGAAGCGGAGCACATCCGCGATGTCCTCATCGGTCGCCATATCAGTCAGTCCGTCCGAGCAGAGCAACCACTGGTCGCCGGGGGCACACTGAAGTTCTGCAGTATCCACACGTACGATCGGGTCTGTCCCGATCGCCCTTGTGATCACATGACGGAAGGGATGCATGCGCGCTTCCTCGGCAGTGATCGCCCCGGACAGCAGCAGTTCGCCGACCACGGAGTGGTCTTCACTGATCTGCTTGAGCACGCCCTGGCGGAACAGGTACGCCCTGCTGTCTCCGACATGCCCCAGCAGCAGATGGTCATCCTTTTCCCAGATAACAGTCAGAGTGGTTCCCATCCCATTCAGTTCTTTTTCTTCCTGCTGGCGCGTGAAGATCGCCGCATTGACTCGGGAATATGCCTGTTCAAGCCGCCGCAGCGAAGGCTTTTCCCCCTGCAGCAGTTCCCGCATCATGCTCGCCGCCATGGCGCTGGCTACTTCACCGGCCTGATGTCCACCCATACCGTCGGCCAGAATATATAATCCTCCGCGCGGATCGATCGATATGGTATCCTCATTCTGTTCGCGCACCAGACCTGCGTGCGTTGCCGCGTATGCTCTCATTGTTCCTCCAGATAATGCCTGCGCAATTGCCCGCAGGCTCCGTCGATATCGTCACCCATCTCACGCCGGCGTGTTACCGAAATATGGCGTTTTTCCAATTCCTGCATGAACCGTGTCACCGCTGCTTCACCTACACCCCGCAGCTCGTTTTCCGCTACCGTGTTAAGCGGGATCACATTGACATGGCACTGCATTCCGCGCAATCGTCCTGCCAGTTCCGCAGCGTGTTCCGGCGCTGAGTTCATTTCATTCAGCGCATACTCGAAAACCACACGCCGTCCCGTTTTCTCGATATAATACCTGCAGGCATCTAGGACTTCATCCATGGAATAGGCTTTTGCCACGGGCATGAGCCGACGCCTTATCACATCATTCGGTGCATGCAGCGAGAGCGACAAGGTCACCGGCAGTCCTTCCTCTGCAAAACGGCGCATCTGCGGTACCAAGCCGCATGTGCTCAAACTGATATGGCGCAGTCCGATATGCAGCCCTTCCTCACAGCTGACCAGCCGCAGAAAACGCACGACCTCCTCATAATTGTCGAACGGTTCTCCGCTACCCATTAGCACGAGATTGGATACATGCTCTTCGGCCAGTGTATTGGCACAGTGGATCTGCCCCAGCATTTCAGCAGCCGAGAGGCTGCGTACACAGCCGCCCAGGGTGCTTGCGCAGAAGGCGCAGCCCATCCGGCAGCCCACCTGTGTGGACAGGCACAGCGTATACCCGTAATGATAGCGCATGAGCACGCCTTCCACACAATTGCCGTCGCGCAGAGCGTACAGCATTTTGACTGTCCCGTCAAGCTTCGATACGCGCTTCTGCAGGATGCTTACCGGCTGATCCACATAGCTTTCTTCAAGCTGCGCACGCAGTGCCTTGGGCAGGTTGGTCATATCTTCAAATCCTGCACCGCGATGCAGCCATTGAAAGATCTGCGCAGAACGGAAACCCGGCAGTCCAAGCGGACGCAGCTCTTCCGCAAGCTCCTGCGAAAAAAGGCCCAGCAGTTCCTTTTTCTCCATCCCTTATCCCCTGCGCTTCATGCGTGCCACAAAGAAACCTTCCACCCCGTCGCGGTACGGCAGCAGCTGTAGCCCGTTGGGGCCGGCCTGCGCGCGCAGCGTTTCAGGAATAGAATCGGGCAGTACATCCATTTCAAACTCGGGATGCCGTCCGAGGAACGCGGCGATCTGCCGCTCATTCTCATCCTTAAGCAGTGTGCAGGTGGAATAGACAAGCACCCCGCCAGTACGCACATACCTGCAGCAGGTATCAAGCAGCATCCGCTGCGTTTCACATAATCCGGTTACACTCTCGGAAGTAGGCCGGTATTTCACATCCGGTTTGTCATCCATTACGCCCAGACCGCTGCATGGGGCATCCACCAGCACTGCATCCATCGTATCTGCCAGGTCTTCCTTGAACGCCACCGCGTCACGCGCGGCCACGCGTACGTTTTCAAGGTGCAGGCGGCGGATCGCCGCACGGATCAGTGCCACACGGTGATCATGCAGATCCCATGCATATACGCGGCCTGTACCTTCCATGTGCTCTGCCACATATGCGGTCTTGCCGCCGGGCGCCGCACAGCAGTCAAGCACATTCATGCCCCGGCGTACGCCAAGCGCCATCGCCGCGATCGTGCTGCCTTCACCCTGGATCGAATACAATCCATCAAGATAGTCATTATCCCGCGCCAGCTGCATTGCACCGTAAACGCGCAGTGAACCGGGAAGCACACCAGATTCCGTTGTCCATACCTTCCGGGCAATACGCTCGTCGAACTCCTTTTCACGTCCGTATGTCGGCCGTAAAGTAACAAAGTGTTTTTCAGTACGGAACGAGGCGATCTGTTTTGCAGTCTCCCATCCGTAATCGTCGATCAGCCGCTGTACCAGCCATTCCGGAACGGAACACGTCACGGACAGGTAATGTACACGGTCTGTCTCATCCGGCCAGGCGATCTGGTCTTTTCCGTCCACAAGCCTGCGCAGCACGGCGTTCACCATTCCGGAAAATCCGTCCAGATGCAGTGTGCGCGTCTGCTTGACAGCCTCATTGACTGCGGCACTGTCAGGCACGCGGTCGAACAAAAGGATCTGGCACGCAGCCGCACGGAGGATGATGCGTACCTGCATCGGCAGGGCATCAGCATCGCGCAGGAAGCGTGACAAGGCGAAATCCAGCATGTACAGGTTTTCAAGCGTTCGGTAAACAATACTGGCGCACAGACGGCGGTCCAGCTGATTGAGGTTGACCTCATTCAGGCGGTCGTCCAGTGAAAGGGACGCATAGGCTTCGTTTTCAAGCACATCACCGATCACGGTGACCGCGACAATGCGCGGATCGGCATTGCTGCGTGCGCGCATTTCCGGTTTCCCGTAAGGCCGCTGTGCCTGGGGCAGGCGCTTGCCGTTTTCCGGCCTGCCCGTCCCCGGCCGTCCAAACTTCGGTTTGTTATCCATCCGTACGTTCGGGAACGATCAGCGTTCCCGCCTCCATTCTGTGCCCGCGCAGATAATCGCGCGCATCCATTGCTTTCCCGCCAGGTGCCTGCAGGCGAACGATATGCAGAGCGCCCTCCCCGGCACGAACGAGCAAGCCCTGCTTCGGGTCCGCTTTCAGGATCGTACCCGCTTTTTCCGGGCCTTCCCAGGCTTCCGGTTCTGCCCACAGGATCTTGTATTCGCCGATGTATGCACCCGGCCGCGGCGACAGTCCGCGGACCTGATTTGCAAGACGCACTGCAGTCTGAGAAAGATCCATGATGCCGGTTTCCTTCTTCAGCAGCGGATAATAGGTCGCTTCATCCTCATTCTGCTTGATGCGCGGGCAGTCTCCGCGTTCGATCGCGCGCAGTGTTTCAATCAGCAGTTCCGCGCCGACCGCCGCGAGACGCTCTGTCAGCATGCCCGCGTCTTCCTGCGGATCGATCTTGACTTCACGGGTCATAAGGATATCTCCGGTATCCATGCCGCGGTCGGTCAGCATCGTTGTCACACCTGTCACTGTCTCACCCATCATGAGCGCCCAGTTGACCGGTGCGCTGCCGCGGTATTTCGGCAGCAGTGATGCATGGACATTAACTGTCCCGATCTTAGGGATATCCAGTACTTCCTGGGAAAGGATATGCCCGAACGCCGCCGTCACACACAGGTCCGGTGCCAGCTGCCGCAGTGGCTCAACTCCGTCAACGCGCGTCTTCTGCGGCTGGAACACGGGAATTCCGTGCTGCTGCGCACACTGCTTTACGGGACAGGCGATCACCTTATGCCCGCGTCCGCTGGGCTTATCAGGCTGACAGAAGACACCTACTACATCGTAACCGGCAGCAATCAGCGCTTCAAGAGACGGCACTCCGTACTGCGGTATGCCCATGAACACGATTCGCAGGCTCATTCCTCTTCTTCCTCCTCGGTCACTTCATGATCCTCTATATCGATATACAG
>JAFZPO010000279.1 GCA_017550305.1 Clostridia bacterium | reverse complement strand
TGGCGGCGAGGCACAGCGCGTCAAGCTTGCTACCGAGCTCAGCCGCCGTGCGACCGGCAAAACGCTGATCCTGCTGGATGAGCCTACGACCGGCCTGCATGTGGACGACGTCAGCCGTCTGGTGCGCGTACTGCAGCAGCTGGTGGACGCCGGCAACAGCGTACTGGTAATCGAGCATAATCTTGACGTGCTGAAGACAGCCGATTACCTGATCGATCTGGGCCCCGAGGGCGGGGACGCGGGCGGCGAAGTCATTGCCGCAGGCACGCCCGAGGAAGTCGCCGCATGTGAAAAAAGCTATACCGGCCAGTATCTGCTGAAGGCAGGCATCGCTCCGGAAAACGCATAACCCAACGGCTCCTTCAGCGGATCACAGCCACATGAAGGAGCTGTCATTATCCTTGCGGAAAGTAGCCGCATATGCTATAATCTGCCTTGAAAAAACAAAGGATGGCTTGCAAAATGGTGTATTCAGTTTATGATCCCGAGTTCTCCGATTACGGTTTCATCGCGGAAGGTTATCCCCTGCACGGGATCCGTGCTGCCCTGGGTGTTCTCAAGCTGCCTGATGAAAACGGCTATGTGCCGCGTGAGGAGACATTGCATGCCGCACCTGACGCAGAGACCTGCGGCGATCGTATCTTTGCGGATATGCCCTATCAGTGGGGTTACTGCGGCGGCATGCCCGCGAAGGTGGAAGCCCTGCGCTTCCACAGCGGTCCGCAGTTCAGCCTCGGTACGGGCGACTTCCTGCTGCTGCTGGCAAAGCGTCAGGAAATCGAGAACGGCGTGATCGATGCTTCCAGGGCAAAAATATTCAGGATCCCGGCGGAAGTGCCTGTCGTGCTGTACGGTGATACACTGCGCAGCCTGCCCCGCAGCTGCGGCGGCGACGAAAGCGTGCGCGTACTGGACGCGCTGATGTTTGCCACCAACTCGCATCTGAACCAGCTGCAGCCCATGGGCCCGCAGGACGCTATGCTTGTAGCCCGCAACGCATGGCAGGCTAGGCTGAGCGAGCCCGTCGATCTGGAAGACTAAGCAAGTATACAGCGATCCCGCTCTTTGCAGACAAACTGCACTGAGCGGGATCTTTCATTTATCAGAAATTCATGAATTCACATTCCAGACGCCCGTTATACAGGCGGGTTCTGTTCCGTGCGCGCAGTCCTGCTATGCGTTCAACGCCCGGATGGCTGGTGATGACATGCAGGCTGCTTCCCGGATGCCGCTGCATCAGCGGTCTCATCGCACGGTAAAGTGCTTCGCACTGCTTCCGGTCGCCGAGGCGTTCGCCGTATGGCGGGTTCGTCAGGAAACATATGCCTTCCGCTTCGAGTTTCAGATCCCGCAGATCGCACTGGAATACGCGGATCTTTCCCTCGAGCCCCGCCTGCCGGATATGCCTCCGTGCCAGTTCCAGGGCGTCCGGGTCAATATCGCTTCCCGTGATCTCCGGGATCCCCGAAGGATCATACTGCGCTTCGGCGTCCTTCCGTATGCGCTCAAGCATCTGAGTATCGATACCCGGCCATGCCTCGACATCAAAATGCCGCTTCAGTCCCGGCGCGCGCCGGGCAGCAAGGAACGCCGCTTCGATCAGCAGTGTTCCCGTACCGCAGCACGGATCATGCAGCGGGCAGTCCCCGCGCCATCCCGAAAGGCGTACCAGGGCAGCTGCGGCAGTTTCGCGCAGCGGCGCTTCGCCGTTCCACGTACGGTAACCGCGGCGGTTGAGGGCATCCCCGCAAAGATCGAGTGTTACACGGGCAATGTCCCCGTGCAGCGCCACGTCCACCTGGAAACGCGGGCCTGTCTCGGGCAGTGTCTGCAGGCGGTATGCCGTCTTCATCTGCTCCACGATCGCCTTCTTGGTGATCGCCTGGCAGTCGCGCACGCTCATCAGGCGGCTGCGCGCGCAGCGTCCGGAGACCGGAATGGCCGCATCCCTGGGCAGAAGAGCGCTGAAAGATGCGGAACGCACTAACTGGAACAGTTCCTCAAAGCTCTCGCAGCGTCCCTCCGCCATGATCAGCAGCACGCGGTCGGCACAGGCCAGCCATAGGCACGCGCGGAATGCTTCTTCCAAAGACGCGGAAAAGCGCACGCCGCCGTTCTCGGCCTTGGCGTCGGAAAAGCCCAGTGCCAGAAGCTCACGCTTGCACAGTCCTTCCAGGCCGAAAGCCGCAGTCGCGATCATTGAGTATTGATGCTGTTTCTTGTCTTCCGTGTCCATCCTGCCCTCTCAAACGCTGTTCCGTCTTTTTTACCGATGTATTGTTGCTCAGAATCCAAGCGCATCATTCACCAGGATCACATGGATACGGTCCTTATGCCTGGAATAACGCGTGATCAGGAACTGGCAGCAGATGGTGTCCGGTGATTTGCAGTCCATGCAGGAACCGGTCTTGCAGCAGGGCGTATTCAGATTGAAACGCTGTGCATTGATCGGTGCCGCAACATTGCGGGCGCGCTTCATGGCTGAATCCACATCCGGGCAGACTTTGTTCATGCCCACAATGAAGAGTACCTTTTTCGGCCCCTGGGCAATGGCGGACACGCGGTTGGAGTTCCCATCGATATTGATCATCACACCGTCTTCGGTGATCGCGTTCGCGCTGCTGAGATAGAAATCAGCATCATACGCGGCACGCATGGCCGCAGCCTTGTCGCTGCAATTGTCACGGTCGATAAAGTTGTAATTGCCTTCTGCAAGTGCCTGCGGAAGCCCGATCTCATGCGCGCTCTTTGCGCCTCCCATCGTGACCGTGCTGCCTTCGGGGATCAGTGAAAGCGCCAGCTTCAGCGCCTCTTCGCGGCTGGCAGCATAATAGGCACTCATGTTTCTCGATTGCAGGCCTTTGATCACCTTCTGTGCCAGCAGTTCATTGCGTTTGAATATCATTTCGTTCATATCTCAGCCGCCCTTTCCTGAAAACATCTGCAAAAGATAGTTCCACATATGCATAATAACCCATCTGCGGGCAAAAGAAAAGAGGCGCTGAGCAGTTTCAGCGCCCGCATCGGTCTCAGGCTTACTTGAGCACGATATCGCTCATGTTCATGAAAGCGATTACATTGTTGTACTTGATGGCGGCATAGCCGTTCACGGTATACAGTACCTGTACGACGGTTCCGGTCTTATAAGTAGTGATCGCACCGTATTTGGTGGAAGCATAGCCGTACACCTTCGCCTTATCGGTCACGACGGTATAGGCAGTGGTAGGACCGTTCACGGTCGCGGCGATGTCTTCCTCGATCCAGAAATCAGCACTCATGGGCAGATAGCATACAGCCTCACGGAAGGAAACGATATAGTAATTGCCCGTGGTCGCGATCACGGTAAAGCGCTGGTAGGCGTCAACCGTACCGACGCGCTTATCGGAGTTGTAAGGCGCGGCATAGGCGTACACACCGCTGTTAGTACGCAGTACGATGTGGGTGGGGTTTTCCACGATGTAGTACAGCATGATCCAGCCGTAATCAAAACCGCCCTTGTCATTGGGAACCTCGGCATACACCCAGTTGCCCTGCTTGTCAAGAATGTTGAACTCCTGTCCGTTCTTGACCTTGCGGGATGAGCTGCTGCCGCTGTCCGGCTTGCTGAACAGGCTGACCTGACGGGAAATGACCTCGCCGGTCCAGGTCCCGCTGCCTTTGTCTGCCATAGCGGGCAGGCAAAGAACGGCCAGGGTAATCATAACCAGTATAATGGAAATCAGTTTCTTCATTGAGAATCCCTCCTCATTTTCTGTCTTCACCATTATAACGCAGTATGGGACATATTTCATCCCGACTGATCAAAAATTAAATGAAAAACCGGTTATTTTGCCCGCGGCCGGAAAAGCTTGCCGACAGCATCCACCGCACGCTGTACGGGCCGTGCATGCTTCTGGACCGCCTTAGCCGCCTCAAACGCTCCGCGGCGGTAGGAGAGATTATCGGGCTCCTGACGCACTGCCTCGCGGTAGCTCTGGTGCGCACTCGCATACTGCTGAAGCTTCATGAGGATGCTGCCTTGCAGATAATACCAGTCGGCGTCCCGGTTCTCGGCACGCAGCAGCTGCCGCAGCGCGTTCTCACAGCGCCCCTGATCGTAGAGACGCTGGGCCAGACGCTTTGCCTCCTCGCAAGAAATGCTGTTCATGCAGATCTGCCTGCGCGCAGTCATGCGCATGGCTTCTTCATATGCGAGGTTGAGACGGATCAGCTGTTCCTGGGCCTGTTCCTGCTGCTCTTTCTCCTGGAACTGATCGGGATGGCAGTGCTTGACACGGCTGCGATAGGCAGCATGAACCTGAGCCTGATCCGCATCCATCGTCAGGCCCAGAATCTCAAACGCGTTCGCGCGCCCTACTCCTGCTTTCAGTTCCATCTCATTTACAGATCCGCGCGGCTGATCTCAGCGCCCAGCGCACGCAGCTTGTCCTCAATATGTTCATACCCGCGCTCGATAAAGCCGGGCTCATAGATCTCGGTCGTTCCCTTGGCCATCAGGCCGGCAATGACCAGTGCGGCGCCCGCGCGCAGGTCCGTCGCGGTGACAGGCGCGCCAAACAGTGCATCCACGCCTTCAATGATCGCCGTCTGCTCCACGATACGCACCTTGGCACCCATGCGCTGCATTTCGACCAGATGCTTGAAGCGGTTTTCAAAGATCGTTTCCGTAACGACGCTGTCTCCGTTCGCACAGGTGAGCATGGCGCTCATCGGCTGCTGAAGATCGGTCGGGAAACCCGGATACTCCTGCGTTTTCAGGTTGACTGCACGGTGCGGGCGGTCGCTGCGGACACGGATTGTATCGTCCGTATCGCTGACCTGAACGCCCATCTCGAGCAGTTTGGCCGTCAGCGCTTCCATATGCGTGGGGATACAGCCGCGGATGGTCACGTCGCCATGCGTAGCGGCGGCGGCGATCATCAGCGTTCCCGTCTCGATCTGGTCGGGAATAACCGAATAACGGCTGCCGTGCATGTAATCCACGCCGCGCACACGGATGGTATCAGTACCAGCGCCGCGCACGCGTCCGCCCATGGAGTTGAGGAAGTTGGCCAGATCGACCACGTGCGGCTCACGGGCCGCATTATGGATCGTTGTATTGCCGTGCGCACGCGCGGCAGCCAGCAGCACGTTGATCGTACCGCCGACGGTAATGCGGTCCAGGAAGACATCGGCACCGATCATGTCGCCCTTGGCATAGATCATGCCGCCGTAATCATCCACCTGCGCGCCCAGCGCGCGGAAGCCCTTTACATGCTGCTCAAAAGGACGGTTTCCGATCGCGCAGCCGCCGGGATATCCAACTTCGCACTGGCCGCAGCGGCCAAGCAGTGCGCCCCACAGGTAATAGCTGGCGCGCATACGCTGGGTATAGGAATACGGAACATGGAACGAATTGACCGTCCGCGGATCCACCGTCATGCGGCGCGCGGCAGGATCGTAATCAACCTTGGCACCCAGAAGGACCAACATATCATAGATGACATGCACGTCCTCGATATCAGGAAGATTCTCCACAGTGCAGGGTTCGTCGCACAGCAAAGTAGCCGGCAGCACGGCAAGAGAAGTGTTCTTGCCGCCATATACGCTGGTCTCACCGCGCAACGGATTGCCGCCCGTAATAAGCAGCTTATAACGGTCCATGCAGTCACCCCGCTCTGAAATAAATCATCCGAAAGGAGCGCAAGATAATGCGCCAATGATAAATATACCATACTTTGTGGCGCAGTGCAATATATAACACAATTTAAAGCATAGCACTCAGGGAGATAGGACAGCGGTCAGCCCCGGATCCTCTCGTCGTCTTCAAGGAATGTATTGAACAGGAATATCTTGTAATCATCGATGCAGAAGGCCCGCTCGGATGACATATCACCATACCTGCATGCGAGCTCTGCCCATGTGACCTGTTTTGCGAGACGGTGCGCCGGAGTATCCTCATGCAGGATCCGCCCGGCCAGTTCCTGAGGCTTGTCCGCAATGATGTTCCCGATCTTCCACGGAGCGGTCATGTGCGTGATATTGAAGAAGACGTCAAAAGTGTTCGAGATATTCAGTACGATATCCCCTTCAATGTGGAATACCGGATGCCCGTGCAGTTCCTTAAGCATGTCAATGCATTCGCGTTCCTCCAGGAGGTTATCGTAACCGAAGTATACCGGAATCAGTTCTTCAGGGATATTGCGCTTCCGTATCCTGATCGGGTACAGTCTCCGGTTCTCGCCGTCGCAGCTGCCCTCATGCACAAAGAATTCCAGTTCGGGACAGTGTTCAGCCCTTACCTGCTTCGCAAGCGCATACAGTTTCAGGATCTCGTCCCTGTTCTCTTCATTGATGAAGCACTGCCACCTGGGGATGATACCGTTCTCTGTCAGCAGTTCGGAGGCTTTCATTACTTCTTCATATGCGCCTTTCCTGCCGACATAACGGTCCTGTGTCTCCTGCAGCCCGAACAAAGTCAGCTGGACCTTGCGGACACCGACTTCTTTCAAAAATGGGATATATTGATCATCTCTGACAATACGGTAAAAGCTGGCAAGCTCAAAGCGCTCAGGCCTGGCATTCTTGGAAATGGCGATGTCCCTGAACCATCTGTCGCGGTAATCCGCGCAGTAATCAGGCTCCCGCAGCCAGCTGTAAAAAGCGATCCTGCTGAAAAACGGGGAAAAGTAATCCATGATCATGCTGTCCGCATTCTCTGGCATACGTATGTTGGGCATATGCCCCAGCCAGCAATGCATGCAGCGGTTCGGACAGCCGTAAAGATCGACCACAAGGTCAAGCTGCTTGCCGATTTCTGATGTCATTTATTCTCTCCTCCACACACAACTGCTTTCAGTGTCTGTCATGCGTTTCCAGTATATACCAGGCATGCCCTAACTTCAACCAAACCTTCCGCCTGCCTCGGGAAAAGCACGTGTCATCCGGCATATCATCACAGAAAACATGCGGATCCCGCAGCGGTGAATTGCACGGATTTATTCGGGGGTATATTGCATTTCCAAATGCCATCGTATATAATAAATTGATTACATGCTCTGATCGCGGGCACAATGCCCATGAGGAGGAACGAATGGCTTTTCGGGATTTAGTTGGCGGGGTAAAGACTTTCTTCGGCCCCAATAATCCTTTATTCTATGGCAAGCGCGACGACCGCATGCCCGAGGCTGACGAAGGACTGTACAGCGCTCAGAATGCACAGCCTACACAGCCTGCTCCTGCACAGCCCGTGCCGCAAACCGCGCCTGTTCCGCAGCCCGGTTATGCGCCGCAGACCTCATATGCCCAGCCGCAGATCGGCTATGCGCCGCAGCAGCAGTTCTACGGCCAGCAGCAGTCTTATCCGCAAATTCCTTACGGCGCTCCGCAGTCCGTTCCGCAGCCGTCTTATGCTCAGCCGCAGGCCGGATACGCACAGCCGCCCGTCCGTCAGCAGCCGGTTCAGCAGCCCGCTGCGGACCGCTGGGCAGCTCCGCGCAACCGCCGCATGGCGCAGCATGTGCAGCCGCAGGTCGAGAACGTAGTTGAGTTCCCCGCTTCCGTGCAGCAGGACCAGGCCCAGCAGCCGGTTCCCGCACCGCAGCAGATGGTTGCCCGTGTACTGAATGTGCACAATTCCGACGACTGCCGTGATGTCATCCGCGCAATGCGCGACGGAGACTGCGTGCTGGCCGTCATGGACAGCGTGGCAGATGTTGCCGAAGTCCGCCGCTATGTGGACACGCTGTACGGTGCATGCTTCTCTCTGGGCGGCTCCATTACCCGTCTTTCCGCCCGCGTCGGCGTATACCTGGTAGCGCCTTCTACCGTCCAGGTCAAGCCCGATCCCCGTGCCGCACGCGCCGCGCAGCAGCCGCGCAGCCAGCAGCATGCCGGCGGACCCGCCGCGACCTTCCGCGCCGCCTTCCAGGGCGCCCCGCAGGAGAACGCGCAGCCCTATGCCTATCCCCCGCAGCCTTCCTACCAGCCTGCCGCTTACCAGCAGCCTGCTATGGAGAATGATGTTCCCGGCCGTCCCGTTGACGCCGTTATGTAATTGTATTTGTCAATAACGAAAGGAGTTTTTGCTCATGGCTATCACTGTGCCGATGATCGAGGAAAAGGAATTCAAAACCAAGGTCCGCGGATATGACCCCGTAGAGGTCGATGAATTTCTGGATGAGATCTGCGACGAAATGATCCTTATGCAGGAAGAGATCTCCAACCTGCAGGCCCGTCTCGCCCAGGCCAGCCGCAATCTGGCCTATGCGCAGCCCGCTCCGGCTCCCGCCCCGACCCCCGCTCCCGCTCCCGTGCCGGTCGTTGCCGATGTTTCCGAGAGCGCACAGAAACTGATGGCCAATGCCCAGCGCCTGTATGATGAGACCATCGCGCAGGCCAAGGAAGAAGCTGCGGCGATCGTAGCCAAAGCCAAAGAGCAGGCTTCCGTTCTGGAAGATGAGGCCCTGTCGGATGAACGCGCTGCTCTGCAGAAGCAGGTCGACGATCTGCGCGCATCTGCCCGCGCCTATAAGAACCAGCTGCTTGAGCTGATGGATAAGCAGCGGGAACTGCTGGATGCCGCCGACATCGGCTGACACACCAGGCGCATGAAAAGCTAACGGAACGGACGTTACCGCGGACAGCCTGACAGTGCTGAGTCCTCTGTGCGTCTGTTCCTTTTTCTGTAAGGAGTTCTTATGCCGACCGAAACCGCCGTTCCTGCCGATGATATAAAAGCCGCGACCTCCGTGTTCACTGACCTGTACCATCAGCTGCCAACTATCCTCATGCGTGTGCTGCTTGCCGGTGTAGTCATTATCGCCGGCATCCTCATACTGAGGCTTTTCCGCAGGCTGATCAAGAAATACCTGCGCCGCAAAAAGGAGACCCGCGGCGAAACCGTGCGTCAGGAAGAGACCGTCCGCTCCCTTTCGGTCAGCGTGGTCAATTACCTGATGTATTTCCTGATCGCAATGATCGTACTGCGTATCTTCGGGATTGACCTGACCTCGATCCTCGCCGTTGCCGGTATCGGAAGCATTGCCATCGGTTTTGGCGCACAGACGCTGATCAAGGATATCATCAGCGGCATGTTCCTGTGGTTCGAAGGCAACCTGAACGTCGGTGACGTGGTCACACTTGCCGGCTATACCGGTACCGTAGAGTCCATTTCTCTGCGCATTACCGCCCTGCGCGGCACGGACGGCCGCCTGTATTCCATCCCCAACGGCGATGTGCGTACAGTGATCTGCCGTTCGCGCGGACAGCAGGTCGCCCAGGTCAATGTGACCATTGCTCATGGCCAGGATCTGTACCGTGCCAAGGAAGTCATCGAGGATGAATGCCGTCAGATTGCGGAACGCCTGTCCCTGGACAGCGTGCCGGTCGTCTATCCGGCTATCGCAAATGATGCCCGCTGCGTAACCATGCGTGTGGAATACCCCTGTGATGTCAACCGCGACTGGCCGCTCGAGCGCGAGATCCGTCTCAGCGTGTACGACCGCCTGCGCAGGGAAGAAATCAAACCCTGACTGTGAAAGGATGCTTTGCTGTGAAAAAAGTTATTCTCCTGCTGTGCATCATCTGTCTCATGCTCCCGCTGTGCGCTCAGGCAGAGAGGGCAATGACCATTACGCTTGGCGGCGCAAGCTGGACACTGCGTTATGAGGAAGCCCTGTTCAGTCTCGACAACGAGAGCTATCTGGCAAGCAACCGCGGACAGCACAAATGGTTCGGGAACTTCTATAACGGCAGCTGCACGATCGAGCTGGCGGCAGACCGTTACGATGATCTTCCTGCCGACTGTTCTCTTTTCCAGCTGGCGGATTACCTCTGCGCCGCCACGGAATTCCCCTGCACTGTCGTAGAGATAACCGATGCGCCTGTTCCGTTCCTGATCCTCTCCGTCAGCTCGCCTATGGGCAACAGCTATTATGCTGCCGCTCCGCTCGGCGGATACGTTGTGCACTTTGAACTGTACAATATGCGCGGCGGTGTGGATGTCAGCATGCTGCAGGTGCTGAAGACACTGCTGAGCGGCATCAGCAGATAAGAGTTTTCCTTCATCCGGGCATGATCAGCCTTATCCGCACTGCGGGTAAGGTTTTTCATTTCCGCTTCTCTACGAAGCGTAGGTAGCCTTCACTGCATACATATGCTAGACTATATCACGAGGAGGCGATTCAGATGGACCGTTACGTAACCGGTGCTGTCATTCGGAAACTGCGGGAAAACAAACGGATAACGCAGAAAGAACTGGCAGACATGATCCATGTCAGCGACAAAGCAGTGAGCAAGTGGGAAACCGGTCAGGGATTCCCTGACATCAGCCTGCTTGAAACGCTGGCAAAAGCGCTCGGCATTTCGGTCGTTGAATTGCTGTCCGGCGAGGATGTCCGCAACCGGAACCGTTCCTTTAACATCACCAGAGGAAAATTCTATGTCTGCCCGGTATGCGGGAACGTGATCCAGGCAACCGGTGAAGCCTTGGTCATCTGCTGCGGCATTACTCTTCCGCCTCTTGAGACTGAGGAAGAGGATCCGGACCATGTGATCCATGCGGAGATCACAGACGACGAATACTATGTCACGGTAGATCATCCTATGACAAAAGAGCACTATATCTCATTCCTTGCAGCGATATCCGATCAGGGAGTCCAGTTCGTAAAGCTTTACCCCGAAGGGAATGCTGAGGCAAGGTTCAGGATCCAGGGCGTAAAAACGTTCTATGCCTTCTGCAACCATCACGGACTCTATGAGCTGAAAGCACCATCGCGTCCTCGCCGTCAGACTCGCTGAACATCTTCCCAATGTAGTAAAGCTCCCCGCACTTGATGCGTAACCGCCGCACACTCGTGACTTCAGTCGTGAGTTAGGCGGTTTTTTGTTGCTTTTGCGTGTTACAGATGGTATAATTAGAGTATGGAAAAGAACGATTTCTTAAGGCTTTCGGAAGATGTTACGCATGGTAG
>JAFZPO010000035.1 GCA_017550305.1 Clostridia bacterium | reverse complement strand
GAGAACGCAGGCTTTACGACTGGCACGCCGTGGATCAAGGTCAATCCCAATTACCGCACCATTAATGCGCAGTCACAGCTGACAGATGAAAACAGCATCCGCAGTTATTACAAGAAGCTCATTGCCCTGCGGAAGGCGTACCCGATCATCGTGTATGGCGATTATACACTGCTGCTGTCGGATGATGAGCAGATCTTCGCATACCAGCGCACCCTTGAAGGACAGAAACTGCTGGTGCTGTGCAATTACAGCGGTGACAGGACAAAGCAGGTCCGCCTGCAGGACTGGGAAATGGAAAAAGCGCAGCTGCTTCTGAGCAATATGCCTGTGAATCAGGATATCAGCTTTTCGCTTGAGCCCTATGAGGCGCGCGTATACTTGCTGTAATGGTATAGCTCTTAACTATGCTTAATGATATGTCCCTCCTGACGTTTGCTGATTTTACAGTGTCTGCTTCAGAAGGGAACATGCTCCACAAATTGGTATCAAAAAACGCTGCCGGAGCAGCGTTTTTGATTGGCCGGGATTATCAGCCGTTGTTGTCAAAGTCTTGCTCGAGCTCGATACCGATACCTTCGTCCATTTCGAACAGAATTGTGCCGTGATCCGTCCAAGAGAAGGTAGCTTCATAGATCTCACCGTCAGAAACACCGTCATCCGCACCGTTCGCATAGGTAACAGCAGGACCGGTGCATTCGAGCTTGCCGGTCTCTTCGTTATAGATACCAATCATATAGAAAATAACGCAGGTGTCCGCATCACTGTCTCCGCACTGGAGATAGACATCATAGTAGAACTCGTCTTCCGTTCCGTTCCAGTCGAACACGGCATATACTTCCTCGTCTTCGTTCTTCCAGGCATCGTTGAAGAAACCGATTTTGATGAACTCGAGGCCCGCGCCCATGTTCTCATAACCGTCTTCCCAGATCAGGTGTCCGTTTTCGTTGATGGAAAACACGGTAGACTTGTCATCATCGTCAAAGCCCTCGCGTTCAGGCTCTTCATATTCCACAAGATCCGTGTACTCCGGGTCGAAAGTAAAGCCGCGCTTAATGGTAGTCATGGAGACAAGGGAATCAAGGTCTTCCATATAGAAGCAGTTGTATTCCCATATGGTGCCTCTGCCTTCTTCAGGAACAGTGCCTATAATCAGAACACGGAAACCTTCATCTTCCTGATCGATCTCAACAAAGGCATTTGGAACAGCCCAGCAGCTGTCAAACTTTTCACCGTTGTTCTCTTCGGCCATAGCCGTGCATGCCAGAGCCATTACCAGGATGAGTGCCAGGATCATGCTGATTAGTTTCTTCATAGTCAAAAACCTCCTCTGTGCGTAAGTGCGCACCCAGATATAATAGCACAAATCCTGAAAGAGTCAAATCGCATACTGGCTCTGGAACATTTCATAGTAGAAACCCTTTTCCGCAAGCAGTGATTTATGGGTTCCCTGCTCCACGATCCTGCCGTCCCTGAGCACGAGGATCAGGTCTGCATCCACGATCGTGGAGAGCCGGTGCGCGATGACGAAGCATGTACGTCCGCCCATGAGGTGGTCCATGGCTTTCTGGATCAGCAGCTCTGTACGTGTGTCCACATTCGAAGTCGCCTCATCCAGGATCAGTAACGGCCTGTTGGCGAGCATGGCGCGCGCGATGGTCAGCAGCTGCTTCTGCCCGGAGGAGACAGCCGTGCTGTCTTCGGATATGACGGTGTCATAGCCCTGGGGCAGGCGGCGGATGAAATGATCACAGTATGCGTAGTCGCAGGCACGCTCGATATCCTCGCGGCTGGCGTCCGGACTGCCGTAGGCGACGTTCTCCGCGACGGTGCCTTTGAACAGCCAGGTGTCCTGGAGGACCCTGGCAAAGAGATCACGGTTCGCCTCTCTCGAGAGCTTGGAGACGTCCTCTCCGTCAATGAGGATCTGGCCGGAGCGGATGTCATAGAAGCGCATGAGCAGGTTGACGATCGTCGTCTTACCGGCACCGGTCGGACCGACGATGGCGACCTTCTGACCGGGCTCGATCGACATGTTCAGGTCCTGGATCAGGGGCTTGTCGGGATCGTACGAGAAATCGACATGCCGGATCTCTACGCGCCCGCGTGTAGGTGCCTCGACCTTTCCGGCGGGATCCTCTTCTTCGGGCAGGTCGAGCAGCGCGAAGACACGCTTGGCGGCTGACTTGACACGCTGTATGAAACTGATCCCGAACGCCACCTGTTCTAGCGGAGCAGAAAGCTGACGCGCGAAAAGAATGATTGTGACAACAGTGCCGATGGGCACACCGCGGCGCAGGATCAGCCAGCCACCGAGGACTGCCACGGCGATGTAAGCCATGGCATCCACGAAGATGATGACGGGCTGAACGATCGAGGACAGGAAGTAAGCGAAGATGCCGCTGCGCTGATGGCGTCTGGACATGTCATCGTACTTTTCCTGAATAAGCTCTTCACGGTTGAAGGCTTTGGTGGTCGGGTAATTGGTGAAGGCCTCTTCAGCGAGCGAGGTGAGCTTACCTCCGAGCTCAAAGTGCTTATCCCAGTGGTTTTCGCCCATGCCCGCCATTTTGGCGGAGAGCAGGACGGACAGAGGGGAGAGCAGCACGACGGGGATCGCCATACGCCAGTCGGTGAGAAAGAGGATGACAGCGATGACAGACATCTGCAGGAAGCCCGAAAGCAGGATCTCCACGATGCCGTAGATGGTGTCTGCCATGTCGCCCACGTCATCCATCATACGGTCGATGACATCGCCGGTAGGCGTTTTGTCCATATAGGATACGGGCAGGCGCTTCAGCTTCTCTGAGATGCGGATGCGGAAACCTGCGCAGAAAAAGCGGCTGACCACATTGTTCAACAGGTATGAATTGCCATAGGTCAGGCCTGCATTCAGGGCATAGATCCAGAACAGCATACCAAGTTCAGGCAGCAGGCTTCTGGCCAGGCCTGGTGTTTTTGTCTTCGCCCATTCGTAGAGACGGTTAACAAGATCGCCCAGCAGTTCGGGGCCCGCGACGGCACAGCCGATCAGCAGCAGGCAGATGACGGCAGAGAGCAGGATCCATGCCCAGAGCGGCCGGATCTCCCGCAGCAGACGCTTGCCGGTCTCATCCAGCAGGCGGCTTTTTTCCTTTGGGGTATTGGAGGTTTCTTCTGTCTTATTCTGTTCAGGGGAACTCATACATTTTCACCTCCCGTCTGGGAGAGGTAGATCTCACGGTAAATGGCACAGCTCTTCAGCAGTTCCGCATGCGTGCCGGCTCCGACAAGCATACCGTTCGCCAGAACGAAGATCCTGTCGGAGTGCATGGCGGAGACCACGCGCTGGGTGATGACGATACGGGTTTTTCCCGCGAGCTTCTCATTGAGCGCCTTGCGGACCTTTGCTTCGGTAAGGAAGTCCAGGGCGGAGAAGGAATCGTCAAAGATATAGATAGGCGCGTCTTTCAGAAGCGTTCTTGCGATGGCAAGGCGCTGCTTCTGACCGCCTGAGATATTCGTTGCTGCAGGCTCGAGCCTGAATTCCAGGCCTTCGGGCTTTTCGCGCAGGAAAGGCGCGATCTGTGCCATCTCGAGCGCTGCCCAGAGCTCCTCGTCCGTAGCATCAGGCTTGCCCATACGCAGGTTTTCCGCGACCGTTCCGGCATAGAGCATGGACTTCTGCATGGAGCAGCTGATGTTGGCGCGGATATCCTTGGGCGTAAGCTCTTTTGTATCCAGTCCGTCAAAGCATATTTTACCCGCAGAAGGCGCACGGAAAGCGAGCAGCAGTTCTGCAAGCGTCGACTTGCCGGAACCTGTGCCGCCGATGACGGAGATCCATTCGCCCGCCCTGATGTGCAGGTCCACATCTGTCAGCGAGGGAAGGGAGCTTCCGGGGTATGTGAAGCTGACGTGATCGACGTCGATCGCGCCGGAGAAAACGACGCCCTTTGCGGGACGTTCGTCTTCAATGCCCGTGGATTCGGTGATCTCGCTCAGACGCTTGGCCGCGATGCGGATATGCGGCAGCAGGACGATATCGAAGGAGACGGAAACGATGGCGCCGAGGATGATGTTGATATACTGGATGACCGCGAACACATCGCCGGCAGTGAGCCCGCTGCCATGCTCCATGCGGATCCCGCCGAGCAGTACGATGACCAGCGCCGCAGCGTTCAGTACGAACGCAGCGATCGGGTCGATGATGGCCATGCGTACGTTTGCGCGGATGATGTTGTCAGCCATGACGTGCGTGGCATCGGCTATGCGCTCATGTGCCTTGGGTTCCCGGTTGAAGGCACGGATGACGCGGATTCCGCGCAAACGCTCACGTACCAGGTCGTTCTGTTTGTCGCAGTATTCGTCGGAGACATCCCAGAGATGCTCGATCTTCTTGCTCATGAGCAGGCCCGCGGCGATCAGCAGCGGTACTGCGCAGATGATCACGAGCGACAGGAGCATGTCCTTGCGCATGCAAAGGAAGACACCGCCCAGGAACGTCAGCGGGATGATCAGGATCCCGCCGCAGAACATGGAGATGATCTCGTTCAGAGTGCCTATGTCATGCGTAGTGCGTGTGACCAGATTGGAAGTCCCGAGACGCCCGACCTCTTCCAGCGTCATGGTGTGGACCTTGCGGAATAGCGCGGAGCGGAGGCTCCACGTATAGCCCGCGATGATCTTGTACACGACCCAGTAGCCGCCTGACACGGAGAGAAGACTTGCCAGGGAGAGCCCGAACATCCAGGCAGCAGTCTTCAGGATATAGCTGAACGTGTCGCCCTCCGCGGCACCGTAAACGCCTTTGTCCAGGACATCCGACATGAGCGTAGGCAGCAGCAGGTTGCAGACAGACGAAATGGCCATCAGCAGGGTCGACAGCACGATCCAGCCTCTGTATGGTTTTAAATATGAAAATAACTTACGCATAATTCCTCCACAGTATTCCGGGTCAAAGACTTCACAGCGCGGGATGCATCAGAAACACTCTTCATGTGCTGCGGCAGTCTTCTGTGTTCTCAGAATCCTCTGGATGCTTTTTTCAGACAATGAAAAACTACGGGACAACTCAATCAAGCTTATGCCCGTCAGATAAGCATCGTATATTCTTTTGTTTCGGTCACAGAAGTATTTTCTTGCGGACGTTCCGCTTCCCCATTCCTGTTTTTTTTTACACGGTATGTAAAGCAGTTTTCCGTCAACATACTGCTGAATAATAACCAATAATTCTGTGGGCAGAATCTGATCCGCCCTTACGTAGCTCATATGCTCCTCCGTTGCTGCAGCAGGACCCATCTGAGCTTAGCCTGCGATTATTTAAGCTCAGACCTCCGGATAGTCATCGTCATGTTAGTTTTACCTCCTTTCCTGAACTCACCATAAAAGGCCATTTTTATTATATGTTAAAGCCCGTTCACAATCAACCTCAAAAATGATTTTACAGAAACTTGCGCCAGATAGCGGCTGATGGATGGATTTTCCGTTCCGGTATTTCCGGAAGGCTGTCTGCGGACACTGCCTGAGAATGAGCAGAAGCAGTTCATTCAGGATTGGGGACTCCTGTATTCCCGCTGTATTTCTTCTGGATTCTGAACTGCCGGGGAGGCCTGCCTGCATTGACTGAGGATGGTTTCTGATATATGATATTCCTGCAAATGTATTTCCGATGCTGTATGATTATCCATTGGATGAATACCGGCTCTGTGGACAAGAATGCTGATACCGGGCCTGCGCGGACAGGCTGGAGAGGAGCGCGTTCCATGAGAAAAAGTATAGTCAAAGCCGTATGTATGCTTGTTGCGATGCTGCTGGTCATGACAGCGGTCTGTTCCGCTATGGCGGAAGAGACTGTGGATTTCATGCATATCCTGAACTGCGAGGGCACTGCAGAGATCATCGGTGCAGCAGACCAGGTCCGCACAGCGGCTGCGGATGAAGCGCTTGCAAGCGGTGAGAAAGTCCGGACCAGTGAGGGCGGGATCACGAAGATCTCCCTTGCTGAAGCGGTTTTTGTTACCCTTGATGCGAACACTGAAGCAGTGTTCGCACAGGAACAGGGCAGTACAGCGGTGGAACTCATTGAGGGCGCGCTGTTTCTTGATGTGCAGCGCGAGCTTGGCGAAAATGAAAAGCTGGAGATCAAGGTGGGTTCCTTTACCGTGAACGTTCCGGGATGCATGGTGTTCGCATTCAATTCCCCTGTGGATATTGGCAAGACCAGAATCGGTGTTCTGGAGGATAAGGTCACGGTTGGCGTTCCGGATGCATCCGGAATGCTTCAGGAGATCCTTTTGTCTGCCGGCCAAATGATCAGCAGTCTGAGCGCAGCCGACGCACAGGCTGCCGCACAGAATGGCGGAGCGGAATATGCCGTTGCCCCGGTAACCCAGGCTGATCTGCCGGGCTTTGTCGAAGGACTGATAGCGAATGATTCCGGATTAATGAATCGAGTGATCGGGGGAGCAGTAGACGATCTGCGTGCCGGAAATGATGACCAGCAGGAAGTGGATTTTTCTGACAAAAACTGGACATGGACGGACAGGATCACGCTTATTGCACGGTCTGCCAGCAAGTACTATGACGGGACCCCGCTGGCATATCCTTCAAATGTGCTGGTGTTCGGCCTGCCGGATAGCTTCAGTATAGAAGTATCTGCTACAGGAAGCCTTACGAATGCTGGCACGGCTGATAATGTCGTTGGTGAGTACAAGATCTATAACAGTGTCAAAGAAGATGTTACAAGCCATTTCGTCAATGTTGAAAAGATAAAAGGACAGCTGGTCGTCAAGCCTGCTCCGCTGACAGTATGGACAGGCAGCGCGGAAAAGACATATGACGGCAAACCGCTGACGAACAGCAAGGCAACGGTCAAGACTGTAGCCTGGTACTCGAGCGCCTCGGATCCCCTGCGGAATTCCGCTGTCAGTGTCGAAACGGAAACGGGAGAAAATGCCCTCGTTGCCACTTCCGGAAGGATCGCTGTACAGGGGATCGATCCTGTAACCAGTCAGCAGACAAGCGCTGTGATCACGGCCGGGCAGCAGATAACAATGTATACCGGCAGCGCAGGCAATACAGAGTTTGTCATAACGAAACTGAAAGAAGAAGAACTCCCTGCAGAGGTCCTGCGCGTATATGCCGCTAATCCCCAGCTGCTGGCACAGGCCTGCCAGGACGCCGGATGGAATCTGGATAAGATGAAGGCGCTTATCGGCGGGCTTGGGCCGCAAAGTGATTTCGCTGTAGAGACGATCAGGGATTTTGCTTCTGTGCAGATCAATGCGGCTTCCGCATCGAATGATTCTGTCAGCCAGGCACAGAACAGCGGGAAAGCGATCTTCACGGAGTTTAACCTCGATCCGAACATCAGGGTCTTCGCGACCGGCAGCCAGACAGAGATCGGCAGCAGCAAGAATACATACACGATCGAATGGGGAACTGCAGACCCGAAGAATTATACCGTTCAGCCAAGCATGGGCACGCTGACCGTACTGGCTCCGGAAGAACAGGAACATACCGAAGAGGTCGTCCTGACGGCAGGCTCTGATGAGAAAGTCTATGACGGCACAGCCCTGACGAATGACGGAGTTACCTGCAGCGGACTGGCAAGTGGATACACCGTCCAGGCGACGGTCAGCGGCACTCAGACGGATGCCGGCGAGGCGGAGAACAAGATCACCGGGTATAAAATCCTGGATTCCGACAGCAAAGATGTCACGGATCTGTTTACCAATGTCAAGACAGAAAACGGCACATTGACGGTCACTCCTCTGAAGCTGAGCATAAGCTGCGGCGGGGAAGAGGTATACTACAATGGGTCAGAACAATTGCCTGCTCCTACTCTGACCTATTCGAATGGCGATCATGCCGGTGATACAGTTGACGGGACCCGCACAAGGGGATCAGGAGAACAGACATATCGGTTCACGCTCTTTACCGGTGATACTGTGGATGTAAACGTCAGCGGTGGCGGAAAAAACGTGGATACATATGAAATCACAGCCGCGGTCAGCGCCACATCCTGCAGCGTATCGAATGTCAGTATTTCCGTCAGCGCATCGCCGCTGACTATCAACCCTGCCAAGCTTACAGTCGTGATCCCGAGTGACACTAAGCCCTATGACGGGACTCCGCTGATGGCCGGCCCTGCGACGATCACCGGACTGGCAGGCGGGGATAAGCTGATGGTAGAGATCACCGGCAGCCAGGAAGTTGTTGGTGAATCTGATAATACCTATCTGCTTATATGGGATAAAGATACGCTTGCGGGCAATTATGATGTCACGGTAACAGAGGGCAAACTGAAAGTGACGGTCAATAGCACGCTTATAAAGATCATTGCCAATTCAGCAGAAAAGACCTATGATGGCACAGCGTTGAGCGATAACGGTTTCACTGTGGAAGGCCTGCCGTCAGCATGCTCTGTGGCTGCCAATGTAGTTGGTGAGCAGACAGAGATCGGCAGCAGTGATAACGTAATCGAGAGTTACACCATTTGTGACAGCAATGATAATAATGTGACTTCTTACTTCACAAATAGAGAGACGGTGAAAGGAACCTTAACGGTATCCGCTCCGCTACCTACTATCGGGTATGAACCGGGATGGACTCTGATTACATATAATGGCAGGTATTATCAGGGGCCAGTCAACTTTGATTCAACATATAATTCTCTGACATCTCAGGGTTATAATGATGAAGAAATCATACAGTATGCGCTCGGTCAAGGTATTATACATACGTGCAGTAATGCTTTCTCGTATAATCAATATAATACGGTTGTGAAGTATAGCGGAGCGATGTATAAAATACTAAATTATAGCACATTTATAAAATACATTAATGATAACCCCAGTATGAGCGATTCAGACGTTATCTCTAATGCAGTTAATGCAGGATATATTACTAGCCTATAATAATTGAATGTTTTGCCGCATTTCCACGTTTTCAGTTCGCGGGAATGCGGCGACGCTTTGTGCTAGTTTATTGCGAGGTAAGGCATGGAAGAATACCCGGACCGCATCACGCTGATGGATGACGGAATGTATCACTGGCGGTATCAG
>JAFZPO010000278.1 GCA_017550305.1 Clostridia bacterium | reverse complement strand
ATCATTCACAGCGTCAATGTCTATAAGGACTTTATCCGTCCGATCCTTCCGACTGCCAGGATATACCATCATACGCCGGAGACGGACGAATGCCGGAAGTACGGCTTCTGCGCGATCGAAGTGGCTTCTCCGGACCGCTCCCGCGGGGCGATCGGGGCCTTCACACTAGCATCCGCTGGGGAAAGCGCAAGGGTGTTGATCCCCCGGGGAATTGATCCATCCACAACATATACCGTCACTTTGGACAACAGCGGGTCTTCGTTTGAACGCAGTGGGGCAGATCTCTTGCTGAACGGGCTGCGGATAGTATTGCCCGGAGCCATGACATCCGAACTGATCCTCTACAAAGAAAAAGACTGACATATGCTGCCAGTCCGGTCTATCATTCAATTGTCAGCAGAAAATGGATTCGAGTATGGCGAGCAGGGATGTTTGATCTGAGTAAGTGTGGATGACAAAATAGGGGTCTCCCGTGATCATGGCGGACAGACTGCCCGGCTGTCCGCGGTACAGTACATGGACCGGCTTATTCAGATTCTCCGCATAAGCCAGTTCATAGCCTACGCCCAGTGACGGGCGGGTGCATTCCGCGATGACGATATCGCATTCGCGCAGCCAGCCGGTATCCTGCTGCCAGATATTCTGATCGCTTCCTTCAAACTCCGGTGTCAGGACGGCATCGTTGCCGATATGTTCGGTCAGTACGGTGCCGTATTTCTTTAATTCCCAGATCAGGTATGCATAGAGGTCGGCGTCTTCTCTTCCGCCGCGGATGGAACCGCAGAAATAGATCTTCATCGTCATGGATCTCCTTTATCAATGACATCACTGTATGGATAAACAGCCTTGCATCCTGAAAGAACGATCTGGTTCAGGATACAGGGCGTTTTGCTTTTTCCCGTTCGATGGGAAAGTAAACCGTATACTGCTCATTGCCGATCTGGTAAATAGGCTTGAAACGGAAATTAACGGGCTGGTTCCGTGTCTGCCAATTGGGAAGCCATTCCTGCCAACGCCGTTCGTTGGCGGGCTTAAGAATGGTTTCCAGATGATCCGGGTCACCGTACAGCGCTCTTTCTTCCGCACACAGACCTGCCAGGACCAGCGGGCCGTCCAGGAACGCAACTGTATCGGGCTCGTCCGGCAGGCGGTGGACAGTCAATCCCTTGGGGAAAGTAACGATGATCGTGTCATCTGACCATTTACCTGTCAGCAGGATACAGCCGTACTCTTCTTTCCAGGAAGCATCTGTGCCATTGACGGAAACCGAAGGGGTTCCCTGGCACCACCACGGAATACGTATGCTCAGCTGCAGATCCATGGGCGAATCAGAATGCAGGGTAATCCCGACAGCCCAGCTTTCCGGACGCGAGGGATACTCACGCTGAACTGTGGAATAACGGATGTTCTGATATGTGCGCGGCAGGATCTCGACGCGGGCCTGCATCGTTTTTCCTTCTGATTCAAAACGGCATTGAGCTCCGTGATACTGCATGATGTCCAGGGTGCTGCCCTGCAGATAGAAGCTGAAATCCTGAAAGATCGTATTAGCCTGCAGCATGGTATCTACGCAGCACCAGAAACAATGCGTTTTATGTGCCCAGCGTTTTCTGGAGCCTGGAGCCAGCGGCTGGTAATATGCGACAAGTCCTTTTTTCCACTCAGAATGGAGGATATCGCAGTCGATCTCATTGTTGTTGTCCTCCTGCCAGTGCGCCTGGGACAGCAGTCCGTTCCACAGGTTTCTTTCGATATAGTCTGCATATTCTTTCTTTCCGCTCCAGCGGTAGAGATAATCTGCAAGGCGGATCATATTGTAAACCACGCAGTGTTCCTGGTTCTTGTCATCCAGACGCGCTGCCTGCATACCCATGGGTGTCCACAGTTCGCCGGAAGTCTGACCGCCTGTGGCAAACATGCCGCGGCGGGTCACCGCCATATCCCAGTAGGCTTCGGCGATCCTGCGGTAGCGTTCTTCACCGGTCACCTCATAGGCACGCGCGGCACCGTGAATCTCGGGGATCGTGGTGTTGGCGTGCATGTTGGTAAGCATATCCTCACCGCGCAGCAGGGGCTCAAACAAACGTCGGCGCTCATACAGGCGCATCAACCGCAGGTGCTTTTCCTCTCCGGTGATGGCATACAGGTCTGCCCACAATTCCATCATGCCGCCGGTCTCTTCCCAGTCCATCATCTCGTCCATCAGGTCGGGGGAGATATCAGCCGTAAACCGGACGAACCAGTCCGCGGCTTTCAGCAGCACATCCAGTGCCTGGCGGTTCCCCGTAAAGGTGTACATCTCCAGCATTCCGAGCATGCATTTATGGCACACATACTGCGGTGCCCACGAATGCTTCCCTCGCTTGAGCCAATACAACGATTTTTCGGGGATAGGGAACATCCATCCGTTCCCGTGCTCTTCCTGGCACTTCGCAATCTCGACGACCATATGGTTCGCGCGGGTCTTCAGGAACGGATCGCCTGTGGTGTGGATATAGCGGGCTGCCGCGCTCAGATAATGCCCGGTCACCTGGCCGCGCAGATCACTGAGCGGACTGTCCCAGCCCCAGTGGAGGTCTTCGCGGCATTCAAGACAGGATGTGAGCCCTGCCTCCCGGCGGAAGTGAAGTAGCAGGTTCTCTTCTTTCAGTTCCATCATGTATTCATAATTGCGCTGCCTGTGCCGCAGAAACTCACTCGGCAGCAGGTCGGCGTTCATGCCCAGAGAAGTACGCATTCCTGTTTTCCTCCTTGATGATAGTCCGGGACGGGGCGGGTCAGGGGAGATTCTTTATGGCAAATGTGAGAATCAGAAAAAAAGAGCATCTGTATAACTGTGAAAGGTGTTCAGACTATTTCTTTCCTGCGGCGGTAAGCAGAAGGGGAGGCGCCGTCGATCTTTTTGAATACACGGCTGAAATCCTGCAGCGAGGCAAACCCGGACAGCTCGGAGATCTCACTTAAAGACATATTGGTAAACAGGACCATCTGCTTGGCCATCTGGACCTGGACGGTGGCGTGGTATTTCATGGGGGAGATGCCGTAGGCTTCGCCGAAGACTTTGGAGATATAGCTCTTGCTGAAATGCGTTGCCTGTGACAGCTCATCCAGCGTCAGAGGAAGCGATGCGTGATGGTCGATATACTGCTTGAACATTTCAGCGCTGATCTCCTGCCTGCTGTCATATTTGCTGGTATAGAAGATGTCAAGCAGTACCTGTTCCCAGAGCGTGAGGAATGCCTGCTGGAGATGGACATTGTTGAACGGCTGCGGATTCTCGACCGCATGGATGATATTGAAGAGAAGCTGTTCAATGTACAGCTCGTTTTTCGGACGGATATAAGCGGGGAACGGGCTGACAAACTGGTCAAGGATGTCCTCCCGGAAGAAGCCCTTCTGTTCCGGCGGGATCTTGTCAAGGGAAAGATAACTGATGGGGACCTGCTCGCGGTCCGGGTAGGACAACAGGTCAAAGTGGATGTGCGGCTGGATCAGCTGCTCATCCGGGGCCGTATAGATACAGTGCGGCTGCTTGGGGCGGAAAATGAACATGTCTCCGGGGGACGCGGCATAATGCCGGCCATCGATTTCGATATCAGCATGCCCTTCCTTGATCAGCACAAGCTCATAATCGAAGATCACGCGCGGGCCGATCACTTCGCTGGGGTTCAGAATGTTATACCATGCACGGCGTATGTAAGGGGAAAGAACTGGTTCCATAAGGCAGCCTCCTTTTAACATAAATTATACTGGAATTCCGGTTGAATTGCAAACAATGTCTGAAATGAATATGATTAATGCCACATACAACAAATACAGATTGGTTATAAACACGATTTAACAAATAATACCCAGTACAGAAGACACATTGTCAATTGGCGGTATAACGCTGACGATTGTTGACCAAATAAGATATTAAGGCATCGAATGCGGGGAGTTTAGTAGAAGATGTGTTAAATTTCTGAAACGAATTGATAATGACAAATCGGGGAAAAATCTATATAATCAAACCATAGAATCATGTTTGATTCATCTGCCATGCTGCTTCCGAGTGTTTTTGACATAGAAGGAGGAACTGTCATGACCCGTAAAGTATTGCTCATACTATTGGTTGTCGTACTAGCGTTTGCCCTTACGGGCTGCGGCGGCGGTGACGAGAAAGCGCCGGCGGCTACCGCTAATAATACCGCTAATAATACGCAGGGGAATGCCGCGCCGCAGGCGACCAAGAAGCTGGATGAGTTCAATTATGTGCTGAACAGTACTGCTGAGTGGGCGCGCATCGTCAGGTATAACGGTGATGCAACTGCGGTGACCATTCCCGAGAAGCTGGGCGGGAAACCCGTCAAGGAGATCGGAGCCTACACTTTCGTTACTGCACAGCAGGTCACGGAGCTGAACATTCCCGCCAGCGTGACGAAGATCGACGATCCGTCCTTCAGCGATCTGCCGAACCTCGCCAAGATCACCGTAGCTGAGGACAATATCGGCTTTGCCGCGATCGATGACGTGCTGTTCCATAAGAAGATGAAGACCATTTACTGCTATCCCCAGGGGAAAGCAGGCGACAGCTATACGCTGCCGGATACGATCACCACGATCGCTGCCAAAGCGTTCTATCACAGCCAGCTCAAATCGGTCGTGATGCCGGATACCGTGACAAAGATCCTGGCTTCCGCGTTCGAAGGCAGCAAGATCGAGCAGATCAATCTCTCGGCAAAGCTCTCGCAGATTTATGAAAGCGCATTTGCAGACTGCAGCGGGCTCACGAGTATTGTGTTCCCCGAGAAGCTGACCTCGCTTGCCGCGAACAGCTTTAAGGGCTGCACGGGCCTGACTGAGATCACTGTACCCGCGAATGTCGGCGTCATGGATGCCGGCGCATTCGACGGCTGTACGGGCCTTAAGAAAGTGGATATCCAGACAACCTCGCTCCAGCGCGTATCTGCCAACACGTTCCGCGGCTGTTCTGCACTGGAAAGCGTATCTTACAAGACGGCGATCCTGGGCATTGCGGACGAGGCATTCTCCGGCTGCGCAGCCCTGAAGGAATTCGAACTGACGGATGCTATTGCGACGCTGGGCCGCAGCGCGTTTGCGGGATGCTCGAGCCTGGAAGGCCTGTATATCCCGGATACGCTGACGGACATCGGTGCGCATGCGCTTGACGGGACGAAGTATCTGGAAAGCCTGGCGGGCGATTATGCCATTACAGGCGGCGGTGTGCTGCTGGCAGTCCGCGGCGAGGGCAAGGAGATCACGGTGCCTGCCGGCGTGACGTGTATTTCCTTTACACGGGCGGATGCTGAGCGCGTGACCGTACCGGAAGGCGTAACAGTGCTGAACGCCGGCGCGTTTACTGACTGTACCGCGCTCAAGGCGATCGAGCTGCCTGCTTCACTGACGAGCATTGGCGCGGATGCTTTCAAGAACTGTACCTCGCTTGAGAGCTTCACGGTGCCCGCCGGCACGACAGCGATCGGCAGCGGATGCTTCCAGAACTGTACCGCGGTCAAAGAATACAATGTGGCCGAAGGAAACGTGACATTCACATCCGATTCGGGCGTACTTTATGACAACAGCCGCAAGCTGCTGATCTGGTATCCGTCGGCTTCCGCGATGACTTCCTACTCCATGCCGTACGGCCCGGTCGGGATCACGGACCACGCCATTGAGAATGTTGCCAATCTGGAATCCTTCAATGCGGTTGAAGCACAGGGTGTCCAGAGCATTGACGATTATGTGTTCGCGAACTGCCCGAAACTCAAGACAGTCAAGTTCACGGAGAACTTCTCGCGCTTCGGTGCGCATGCGTTCGAAGGCGATACCGCCCTGAGCGATTTCAAGTTGACTGCGGTCATGACGGTGTTCGGCGAGTATGCCTTCGCGGGCTGCACCGCGCTTGGCGACCAGTCGGTCAGCGCCAACCTGGGCAAGATCGGCGTTGGAACATTTGAGAACACGAACGGTACCTATACGGTTTTTGACCTGACGCTTGGTGAAGAATTTGTAAAGACCTGGAATCTGAGCTTTGTCAAGAAGTAAGGGGCGGCGAAATATATGTTGCTTAAAAACGCATACCTGCGTATCGAGATCGCCGATAATTCCGGTGCGGTCCTGCGCCTGACGAACAGGCAGAACGGGAAGGAATACATTTCCGCAAGGCCTGAGACAGCGCTGCGCATCACACAGAAGAAATACGGGCGGCCGATGCCCCTGGAAGCGGCGTCCTTCTCCTGCCGCCGCGCGGATGAGGAACATGCGGACCTCGTCTGGCGCCTGTCGGACGGGAGTACGTTCAGGGCGGAGATTGCCCTGGATGGCACACAGGCGGCATTCACTTCCTCGCTGGTCTCAGCTAAGGAAAGCGAGATCATCCTGGCCGAGTATCCCGTGATCGGCGGGATGGGCAGATGGGACCCGCAGATGGAAATGGTGCATTCGTTTGCGACGGGCCTTCTCGTGCGCGATCCGCTGAGCGCTTTCAGTGAGGGCGAAGGCATCCGTTACGCGCCGTACCCGGAGAGCTTCTCCGGTGCTTCCATGCAGTTCTTTGCCTATTACGGGAAAGAATCGGGCGGGCTCCTGTTCGCGGCGCGCGATCCTGATGCGCATATGAAGTGGCTGAACCTCTACAGGAATCAGGACGCGATGGAAGCCACGCTGATGTATGCGAACGAGGATATCGGCAAGGGGAAAGGGTTTGCCGCACCGTGGAGCTTTACGGTAAGCCTGCTCCCGGAAGGCAACTGGTTTGCCGCCGCGAAAGCGTATAAGGAATGGGCCGTCAGACAACCTTGGTGCGCCATGGGCACGCTGGATCAGCGCAGGCACTGCGGCTGGCTCATGAAGGACATCGGCTGGACGACCTTCGGTATCGACGCCGCATATGACCGTTCGGAGTATATCCGGCTGTATCATAAGGATATCGGCGTACCCGGATTCCATATCCTCGGTCCCGACTGGACGCAGCAGGATTTCATGGGCCATGTTCCGGCAAACCTGCATGACTGGACGCAGCTCCGCTTTGACAGGCAGAACCTTCGCGCGATCAAAGAAGTTGGCGACCGCTTCGCGCCTTTCGAGTTTGATTTCCTGGTGCATCCGCAGGACGAAGAGACAAAGAAGAACTGCGGGGAAGCGCGCCAGATCTTCCCGCCGAGAGGGCATACATATTCCTGCGACGCCTATGATTTCAACATGCTCTGCCCGTGTGAGAAATATACGCGCGACCTGCATGTGAAGCGTGATGTGATCGTTACGGATGACAGCGGCGCGGACGCGATGTACTATGATATCTCTGCGAACAATCTGCTGCATTTCTGCCTGGCCGAAGGCCATACGCATCCGAAAGGCGGCGGATACAGGATCACCGAAGGCTACAAGAGCCTGTACGAGGAGACTAAGAAGGCCTGCGCCAAGAAGCGCGGCGAGGATTACTTCCCCGTCGGAACGGAAATGATCAACGAGGTCTTCCTGCCTGAGCTCGACTTCTACCAGTCGCGTGCCGGGGCGCGCCCGTCTTCCGCACTGGAACTGTGGCCGTACAAGAAACAGATCGATCTCGGACAGGTAGAGCTCGTACCGCTGTTTGCCGCGGTATACCATGAGTACGGTGCCGTGCGCATGGACGGCTGGGGGAAGCTCGTCGAGGAGACCGGCGATCTGTTCTATGACATCGTCGCGAAGATCTACCAGTGGGGCGGACTGTACGAGATCAACCATGAATACAGCCCCATGGAAGCGATCGACGGCAAAGAGACGCTCATGAAGGAGCATTACTGGCCGTTTGCCCAGTACGGATACGAGTACTCGCACGGCCGTGCGCGCTACTTGCGGCAGTTCGCCGCATTGCGCACCGGCATAGGCAATCCGTACCTGGCCTACGGTAAAATGGAGGAGCCGCCCGAGACCGGCTGTAAGCAGGAGGACAAGTACTACTGGCATTACAATCACGGTCACGGCAATGATGAGAAGTTTGCCGGTACGATCACGCTCCCGGCTGTCCGTGCCGATGCATGGTGCAGCGGGCTTGCGGATCACCCCGGGTATGCAGTCTTCCTGACGAATACGAGCCTGAAAGCCCAGCGCGTATCGCTGCGGCTCGATCCCGATGTATGCGGATCCGGAACCGTCCGTAAGTATACCGGTTTCGATCCCGAACACGCACCTGAATGTGAGATCCTGGCTGAAATCAATAACCGGGAACTCGTTCTCGATCTGGAACTGCCCAGCAGGAAGCCCGTCATGATCGAGATCACCTGAACGGCACTGAAACGGGGCCTGCTGCTGCAGGGCAGGTCCTGTTAAAAAGTGATATAAAAAAAGGAGGCACATCTAATGAAAAGGATTCTTTCCGTACTGCTGGCACTCGTGATGCTTGTGAGCATTTCTGCGATCGCTGTCGCGGAAGACCCCAGCACCCTGTCTGCGCCGCCCGCCAAGGAAGGCGAGACCGTAGTACAGTTCTGGTGCATCATGTGGGAGACCTGGAACCAGAACTGGCTGAAGACGCAGGCCTATAACTGGAACTCCAATCCCGATCGTCCTTTCTATGTTGACCTCGCCCTGATGGATGGTGATACCTTCAATACGCGCATTGCTGCAGCCCGCGCTGGCGACGGTACCCCCGACATCATCTGCGCTGACTATGCCAGCGTGGCGAATAACTACCGCAATGGCTACACCCTGGACCTGAAGGAACTGATCCCGCAGTCCGCATGGGATGACCTGCTGGATTCCGCTAAGGAATTCATCACTGTAGGCGATGCGTATGCCGCCTATCCGTGGATGATGGAGCCCGCCGTTGTCATGTACTATGACAAGGACGCCTTCACCGAGGTCGGCCTGGATCCCGAATCCCCGCCCACGACCTGGGAAGAGCTGGTCGAGTACTCCAAGATGCTGACCACCCCGGATCGCTTCGGCATGGATATCGACAACACCTACAATATGTGGAGCTGGACCTACACCGCCAATGGCGATTACATGCTGACCAACGACTGGACGCAGGCCAACATCAACAGCCAGGGCATGAAGGACTTCGCAGCGCTGTACCGTGACATCCGCAGCGGCGTGTTCGCTTCCCAGACCGCTCTGAAGGGCCAGAACGTCGGCGTATATGCCGTTCTGGAAGAGCGCTCGGCCATCAGCTTCTCCGGCAGCTGGGGCGTAGGCGCCATCAACAATGACTATCCCGAGAAGATCGACCGCATCGGCGTTGCTGCCGCTCCCACCCAGGACGGCGAGCCCTTCCATGCCACCTCCGGCGGCTGGAGCTTCTGCGTAGACGCCCATGCACAGCATCCTCAGGAAGCTGCTGACTACATCTATTACATGCTGGGCGAGAGCGCCGAGAACGTTGCTGACTTCTTCGTAGCGGCCAGCTTCGCCAAGTTCACCACCCGCAAGAGCGTTGCGGAATACCTGGTAGCCAACACCGACGCCAGCAAGGACGAGCGCGTACAGATCATCCAGAGCGATATCATGCCCTACGTCGTTGCTGAGCCCACCTATCCTTGGGAAGTCACCGCGTATGTCGGCAACATGCTCGACAGCATCGCGCTTGACGGCACCGAGATCGATGAGGCGTTTGCCAACACCGAAGCTCTGATCAACCAGTACATCGCTGATCAGGGTCTGGCCGGCGCAAACCCGAAGGCCAAATAATTAACCATCCAAGACTATGGGGGATACGGAGCCTGGCTCCGTATCCTCCCGCATGAATTTATGTAAGGAGTGTGACGGCGCATGCTTCGGCAGACGGCAGGATCGACCAGACGCATAAAACGCAACCGGCTTCCGACCGCAAAAATGGACTACATCACTGCGTACTGCATGATCATTCCTCCGTTGATCGTACTGGGGATTTTTGTGTTTTGGCCGCTGTATGAGTCGCTGACTAAGTCGCTGACGGACTGGAACTTCTATAACACGACTTATGTGGGACTGAAGAATTACCGGGTCGCACTGCGCAATCCGACATTCCGCAGAGCTTTCGGCAACATCGTCAAATATGTCCTGATCTCCGTACCGATCGGCATCGTACTGCCCTTCCTTTTCGCGCATTGCGTGAGGCATATGCGCGGCCTGTATGCGGACATCAGCAAGACTGCACTGTATATTCCCTCGATCATCTCCGGCGTGATCGCGTCGGTGATCTTCCTTTTCATCTTCGATTTCCAGGGCGGCCTGCTCAACAACACGATCAGGACGCTCGGCGGAACGAAATACAATTTCATGGCGCATGGTACATCAGCAATGCTGTGTATCATCTTTACCGCTTTCTGGAGCGGTTTCGGCCACAGTACGCTGTACATGCTGGCCGGTCTGAATAACATCCCGGATGCTTATTACGAGGCAGCCGCACTGGACGGATGTGGCGGCTTCAGGCGCATGATCTTCATTACGGTCCCGTGCATGCGCAACATCTTCCTTCTGTCCCTGGTAAACGGAATCCGCGGCACGCTGATGATGATGGAACTGCCGATGCTCATGACGAACGGCGGTCCCAACAACGCAACGATCACGCCGGTTCTGTATATCTACAAAATGTTCAGCGATTCCGCGGTCTCCATGGGTTACGTACTGGCCTGCTCAGTGATGATGATGGTGTTCTCCGTTTCGTTCACCGCCATCAGCTTCTTCCTGATCAAGCCGGATAAGTCCATGGAGTGACCGGAAAGGAGAAAGTGAAATGGTTAAGAACGAAGGTAAATTCTTCACGATTTTCTCCTATATATTCTGTACGATCCTGGTGCTTTTGTGCCTGTTCCCGCTGGTGTGGATGGCTGTGTCCGCATTCAAGCTGGACCGTGAAGTCTGGGCATACCCGATCCGGTTCTTCCCGCGCCAGTGGATCACCAAGAACTTTGTCACGCTGTTCACGAATAAGTCGCTCAGCTATTCGCTGGCCGTGCGCAATACGCTGATCGTCTGCGTGGCGCATACGATCGGCAGCCTGGCGCTGGAGACGGCGGCGGCATATGCCTACGCACGCCTCGATTTCCCGCTCAAGAAGCTGTTCTGGCGCGTGACGCTGTTCACCATGTTCATCCCCAACATCGCGATCCTTCTGACCAGCTTCGTCGTCGTGCGCAAGCTCGGCATGCTGGATACCCTGTGGGTGCTCTTTATCCCGTCGCTGGCAGGCGCCTACGCGATCTTCTTCTACAGGCAGTTCTTCCTGAATATCCCCATGTCGATGGAGGAGGCCGCGCTGGTGGACGGCGCATCCCGCTTCAAGATCTACTACAGCGTGTTCCTGCCCAATGCCAAGGCGCCCATGGTGCTGCTCGGCACCGGCTGCTTCATCGGCTGCTGGAACAGCTTCGTATGGCCGTCACTGACGATCCAGAGTACGACACGCTACCAGGTCATGCAGGTCATCCGGTCGTTCCGCAACCAGTACACCGAGGCATACGGCGTGGTCATGGCGGCATCCGCCATTGCCGCGATCCCGCCGCTGATCGTGTTCATGATCTTCCAGCGCGATATCGTCAAGGGCATGCTGATCTCGGGTATCAAGTAAAGGAAGGGGCAGGCGCCATGAAAAGGGCATTTATCCTGCTGCTTGCGCTTTGCCTGCTGCTGCCCGCGCTGTCGCTGGCAGACGCGGAGGATCAGGCCGTATGGCAGCTTCCGAACAAGTCTTCCGCACGCAGCAAGGGCCTTTATAAGACGAAGGTGACCACCGTCGCGCAGGTCACCGGCGAGGACAGCCCGAACAAGACGCTGTCCCGCTATAACGTGGGCGGGACGGACCTGGGCAGCCTGGCCGAGCTGAATGGCAAGGTATACATGTTCTGCGGCGACACGTTTGCCGCGAACGGCGATGAGTGGCGCTGCAACGTGCTGTTCATTATCGAGGATGACGATCCCTCTGACGGCCTGACCATTACCGGCGCAATCACGGACAGGACCGGTTCCGCACGGGAACTGCTCCCCAAGCTCAACGGCACCAGCAGGATCCCCACGAACATCTTTGCCGTAGGGGATACGCTGTACTGCATCTATATGCATACCACCTACTGGGACAGCAAGGGCGGCGTATGGGAATGCAGCCATTCCGGTCTGGCCAAGTCGGAGGACGAGGGCGAGACCTGGAAGATGGTCGACGCCGTTCAGTGGCCGGGAGACTCCAACTTCATCCAGACTGCCAACTGCCAGGTCGGGGATATCATGTACATCTGGGGCATCCCGACAGGACGCTTCGGTGGCGTTGCGCTGATGAAGTGCAATGTGAACGAGCTCGAGGACCCGGAAGCGTACAGCTATTTCACGGGCTGCGATGACAGCGGCGATCCGCAGTGGGTCAAAGGCAGCGAAGGGATCTACCAGGCACAGGTCATCATCAATGCGCCTGTCGGCGAGATCTCTGCGATGTATAACGAATACCTGGGCAACTTTGTGCTCACATACCTGCACGAGGGCAGCGGCGTCGTTATGCGTGAAGGCATAGCGCCCTGGGGCGAGTGGAGCATGGAGTTCATGCTGGCGAGCCTTTCGAATTTCTGGTCGCCGTACGGCGGCTTCATGCTGCCCAAATATGTCGAAGAGAACGGGCGTGTGTTCTATTTCACCATGAGCAAGTTCAGCCCGTACTACAATATCTACTGGATGCGTGCGGAACTGCCGTAAGCGCAGTGCGCAGCAAGTCCCTGGTTGCCCGGAAGGAGAATGCCGATGAGAAAAGCAATCGTTCTTCTGCTAATCTTCTGCCTGCTTCTGCCTGTTCTCGCGCTGGCGGATGCGGAGGATAAGGCGGTATGGGAGCTGCCGAATAAGGCGCAGGAGTACACGAAAGGCCTGCGCAATACCGTAACGACCAAGGTCTCGCAGATCACGGGCGAAGACAGCCCGAACCAGACACTGACGCGCTTCAATGTCTGGGGCACGGACCTTGGCTCCATGACGGAGATGAACGGCAAGGTCTATATGTTCTGCGGCGATACGTTCTCTTCCGAAAAGAACAGTGACTGGCGCAGCAACGTGCTGTTCATCATTGAGGATGACGATCCCTCCGACGGCCTGACGATCACCGGTACGGCATCCGACAAATGGGGAAGGTCCAAAGAGTGCCTGGTCAACAGCCATACCGTGACCATGATCCCGACCAATATCTTCTCCGTGGATGATACGCTGTACTGCATCTTCATGCGCGTTACCTACTGGGGACCAAGGGGCGGTGCATGGGACTGCAGCCATTCCGGGCTCGCCAAGTCCGAGGACGGCGGCCAGAACTGGATCAAGGTGAACGCGGTCCAGTGGCCGGGCGATTCCAATTTCATTCAGACGGCAAACTGCCGTGTGGGCGATACCATGTACATCTGGGGCATTCCGTCGGGACGCTTCGGCGGCGTCGCGCTGATGAAATGCAATGTGTACGAGCTCGAGGATCCCGAAGCCTACAGCTACCTGACCGACTTTGATGCGGACGGGGGGCCTGTATGGGTCAAGGGCAAGGAAGGCGTCTCCCAGGCGAAGGTCATCATCCGCGGCCCGGTCGGCGAGATCTCAGCCATGTATAACGAGTACCTGGGCAATTTCGTGATGACATACCTGCACGAGGACGGCGGTGGCGTCGTGATGCGCGAGGGCATCACGCCCTGGGGCGGCTGGAGCATGGAGTATACGCTGGCAACTCCGTCCCAGTATGCTTCCCTCTACGGCGGGTTCCTGTGCCCGAAGTACGTGGAGGACAACGGCCGTGTGTTCTATTTCGCCATGAGCCAGTATTTCCCGATTTACAATATCATGTGGATGCGGGCAGAAATGCCGGAAAAACAATAAGGTCAGGAGGCTGTTATCATGATGAACGATCTATCCAGGATCCGTAAGTGGCAGACGATCTCTGTTTCTCCTGAGAACCTGACGGGAGAAAAAGGCAAGGGCGGCAGCATGCCGTGGGAACAGGGCTCATCCGCGCATGCGGCGCGTGATCTGGGTACCGGCTGGAAAGTGAATCCGCGCATGTTCATCGGCGCGCATGAGACGCTGACGCTGGCGGACGTGAAGGATCAGGGCGAGATCACCCAGATCTGGCTGACGCCCACCGGCTACTGGCGCGGGCAGATCCTGCGCTTCTACTGGGATGGTGAGGAAACGCCGGCAGTAGAGTGCCCGCTGGGTGACTTCTTCGCCTGCGGCATGAACAAGTATGCGCAGGTGTCATCCCTGGCCGTATGCGTGAATCCGGGCTCCGCGTTCACCTGCTACTGGTCGATGCCTTTCCGCAAGGGGTTCCGCATCACGCTTGAGAACCGCAATGACGACCAGGTAGTCGTGTATTACCAGATCAACTACATCCGCCGTCCGGTAGCCGACGACGAGGCCTATTTCCATGCGCAGTTCCGCCGCGTGAACCCGCTGCCGTATAAGGAAGTGTTCACGATGCTCGACGGCATCGAGGGCCGCGGGCATTATATCGGCACCTATATGGTATGGAGCACCAAGAGCAACCTCTGGTGGGGCGAGGGCGAAGTCAAGATGTAT
>JAFZPO010000277.1 GCA_017550305.1 Clostridia bacterium | reverse complement strand
GACCCCACTGCCCGATATACTCATTCACGCAGCGCAGCAGCTCTTTGCCGTTATTGTCTATCAGCTCGCAGGAAAGAATCACGAGTCCTTTCTTCCCGGCCTTCCAGCGGCGGTACAGCACCTGCGTCAGCTTGCCCGGGAAGGAACTGCAGGGCATGTCATCCGGCAGGCATGCGGGATCGTATACGATACCCGCCTCCGTCGTATTGGATACGATATACTGCAGATCATCCGATTCCGCCACCTGCATCATGGCTTCAAAGCCTTCCGGCGTATATGGATTCAGGCAGCGCGATACAGAGGAGATGACACGCTTGCGGTCGATCTTCTGCCCATTCTCACTGCCGCGCAGGTACAGCGTGTACAGTCCTTCCTGCGCATTGATCAGGTCAGCCAGACCGAATGCGATCGGCTGGACCAGCACGCATTTTCCGTTAAACCCCGCTTTTTCATTGGCGACGTCGAACCAGTAATCGGTAAAGGCACGCAGGAAGTTCCCTTCGCCGAACTGAAGGACCTTTTCCGGAGCGGATTCCAATATATATCCGGTATAACCGGATTCTTTCAGTGCCTGATAGGTGAGCTGCTTCATAACAACACCCCTCTTTGATTTACTGGTTTCAATATATCATCGCGCTTTTTTTGCTGTCAATGGAACAAAACAATATGCATATGTACATTTTAGACTATTTGACTCTTGGGAGCGGACTCATGGGCTGAAGAGCGGACTCATGGGCTGAAGAGTTCATCTTGTTTCATGTTCTGCGTAGTGATAGAATAAGGGCATTACCACACATCCTGTATGGTGGGGGGTCATTTTCATGAGCGTTATCCAGCAACTGTCTTCCCCGGTCATATACCTGATCTGCGGGAGCATCATCGTTTTTATCGCCGCCGTATGCGTTGTCTTCGCTGTACGCGCCTGGCGTGCGGGCATAGCAATCGGAATGGATCCGGCCGTCCTCAAAAGGATCGTAACCGCATCCGCCTCGTTCTCAGTGCTTCCCGCAGTCGGCATTCTGCTGGGCGTTATCGCGCTCTCCGGTGCGCTCGGCATCCCGTGGCCATGGCTGCGCCTGAGCGTTATAGGCGCACTGCACTACGAGACACAGGTAGCCCAGGGTGCCGCTGAGCAGGTCGGTATCCATCTCTCCGGCAGCGAGATGACCGGTTCCGCCTTCACGACGATCGCACTGCTGATGTCCGTATGTATTATGTGGGGCATGGTGCTCAACCTGTTCCTGAACAAGAAGTACACAAAGCGCCTTTCCAAGAATTCCTCGGAAGGCGGTTCGTCATTCGGCGACATGGCCATGACAGCCATGTTCATAGGGCTGGTCAGCGTATACATCGGTTCATATCTCGGCCAGTGGATCTCCGGAAACGGACGGTTCACGTTCACCGGCACTATGCTTCCGCTCCTGACAGCGCTCTGCGCCGCCGCCGCGATGGCGCTTCTGACGGCTATCGCGGAAAAGTTCAGGCTTAAGTGGCTTGAGGACTTCTCCCTGGCACTGTCCATGCTCTTCGGGATGGCATGCGCTGTCCTGCTGAACGCTGTAGTCTGAGAGGGGGGCTGAAACATGAGCCGTGAAGAAATCATCACCCGTTACGAGCGCGGCACGCACCGTCTTGGCCGCATCGTTACCCTGCTCACCCTTGTTCTGCTGATCGGCGCGCCGTTCCTGATCGGCTCGACGCTCGGCGTCATGCCTGACATCCCGGCCGCAGCACGCGGATTCCTGGCCGTCGGCATCGTATGGACCGTCTCTTCCGTTGTGGAATTCCTTGTTTATACGCCTATGCTCGGGTCCGGCGGAAGCTATCTTGCGTTCATCACGGGCAACCTGATCAACATGAAGATCCCCTGTGCCATCAATGCACGCGATCTTGCAGGCGTGAAAGCCGGAACAAAGGAAAACGAGATCGTTTCCACGCTTTCCATTGCTGTATCGTCCCTGGTGACCATACTGGTCCTTGCGATCGGCGTACTGCTGCTCCAGCCGCTTCAGCCGCTGCTTCAGAGCCCCGCGCTGCAGCCCGCGTTCGACCAGGTCGTACCCGCGCTGTTCGGTGCGCTGGCATATAAATACTACCGCAAGAACATCAGCCTGGCCGTCTGGCCACTGCTGGTTATGAGCGCAGTATTCATCCTCCTGCCCTCGCTGCAGAGCCAGACCAGTATCCTGATCCTGCCCAGTGGAGGGCTGGCGATCCTGCTCGCCTGGCTCAAGTTCAGGAAGGAGAAGCAGGCATGATCGTTCTATGGATCATTCTCGGCGTTCTGGTCATTCTTGCGGCAGTCGTGTTGATCCGCACGCTTTTGACGCCGAAAAAGGAAGCCGCATATAAGGCGCCCGCGGCTGATGAAAGGGCCGAAGTGTATGCTAAGAAACTCAGCCGCATGGTCGCCTTTGATACCGTCAGCATTCCGGAAACGAACCAGCGTGAAAAGTTCCTGCCGTTCCATCAGCTTCTGGAAGAACTGTTCCCGCTCGTCCACGCGCGTCTTGAGAAAACCGAGATCGACGGCAACCTCCTCTTCTTCTGGAAGGGAAAGCATTCCGATCGTCCGCTCGTACTCATGAGCCATCAGGACGTCGTCCCGGCAGAAGGTGAATGGCTGCATGCCCCATTTTCTGGCGATATCGCGGACGGGAAAGTCTGGGGCCGCGGCGCATCCGACACGAAGTGCAGTGTGATGGCCTTCTTCCAGGCTGTGGAAGAACTTCTGGAACAGGGATATGAGCCCGAGCAGGATGTCTATCTTTCCTCCTCCTGCACGGAAGAATGGGCAGGTGACGGCTGCCCGAAGCTCGTAGATGAGCTTGCACGCCGCGGCGTGCATCCATTCCTGGTCTGCGACGAAGGCGGCGGCATCATTACGGATCCCGTCGGAGGCATCAAGGGCAATTTCGCCATGGCCGGGGTTTTCGAGAAAGGAAAGGCGGACATCCGTCTGACGGCAGCATCCTCCGGCGGCCATGCCAGCACGCCGGGAAAGCATACGCCGGTGGCGCGGCTCGCTGATTTCGTGAACGAGTTCGAGCATCATGATCCGTTCAGGAAGAAAATGTCGCCCGAAGTACAGTCCATGTTCGAACAGCTCGCTCCCTATGCCCCGTTCTACATGAAACTGCTGTTCCGCAACATATGGCTCTTCCGTCCGCTACTTCTCAAAGCCCTGCCCATGATCAGTCCGGCAGCCGGCGCGATGCTTAAGACCACCATCGCATTCACCATGCTGAAAGGCTCCGATGCTTATAACGTCCTGCCGCAGGAAGCGGTGCTTGGTGCGAATATGCGCTTCATCCCGCATGAAGGAATGGCCTCCAGCCTTGCAAAGGTCCGCAAGCTCGCGGAAAAGCATGACATCAAGCTTGAAGTCTTCCATGCTGTCGACGCTTCGCGCAGTGTGGATATCCACGGGCCCGGCTTCTCACTGGTAAGCGAAGTCATTCAGGAAACGTTCCCCGGTCTGGAAACCTGCCCCTATGTCATGACCGGCGCTACAGACGCGCGCAATGATGAGCGCATCGCGGAGCATGTTGTGCGCTTTGCTCCTGTCATTTATGGTCCCGAACAGATGAAGGGCATGCACGGACTGAACGAGAACATCGAGTACAACTGTCTGCCGGGCGCTGTCGATTTCTATAAGAATCTGATCGGCTCCAACAGATGATTTCATTTACCTGCTGTCAAGCCATTGAAAAAGGCTTATCCCGTATTATTATTTCGGAATAAGCCAACTATGGTATCTTCTCCAAACTGAATATCCGATAGAACAGCAATTGCTTATCTCAGAAAACCTTCGTCTGTAAGGAATTGCTCTATTCCAACATACTGAATCCCGCGTTCATCTTTCCATGCCTTCATGTAATCCTTAACAATAACCATTTTTTGAAAAGAATCCGGGATCTTCATCAGGGACAGGATCTCCTGTTCCTTTTTTTCGGGTTCTGTTATATTGAGCGCAGATTGTATATAATATCGGTCATTGCCTTTATTGACAACGAAATCGACTTCGAGTTGCTTCCGGATGCTCTTCCCGGCGGAATCCTTTGTATTGTATTCAACAACACCGACATCAACATCGAACCCACGCCTTACCAAGTCATTATACAGTACATTTTCCATAAGGTGTGATTCTTCGATCTGTCTGAAATTCAACCTGGCATTTCTAAGACCCGGATCAGAATAATAATACTTTGCCGGGGTTTTTATATACCTGTTTCCTTTTACATCATAGCGTTCAGCCTTACTGATCAGAAACGCTTCAGAGAAGTATCCCAGATACAGTTCAATCGTATCCGGAGAAATACTCCTTCTGTTTTCCGATAGAAAAACGTTCGACAACCTCGTTGGGTTTGTCAATGCCCCTATCCCTGAAGCAATTATATTCAACAAAATCCCCAGAACTTCCGCTTCGTTTTGGATTTTATGCCTTTCCAGTACATCCTTAATGTACGTTCTGCTGAAAAGATTCCTTAGATAAGCGCTTTTCTCCTCATGAGATTCCATCGATGCGATGCGCGGCATTCCGCCGTAAGTATAATAATCCTGCCATGCGCCGCGCTTGTCTCCCTGATATGCACTCAGAAATTCTGCAAAGGATAACGGCCATACATGAACTTCGTCGCCTCTGTCCCTGAACTGTGTAAGCACATCCGAGGACAGCATTTTCGAATTGCTTCCAGTAATGTAAATATCCGCGTTCCTTATCTGCATGAGATCCAGTACGACATCAGTAAACGTAATTTTCTCTTCCGAATCGATAAGATATGGATTGGGGATCTCAGAAACAAACTGTATTTCATCGATCAGAATATAATATCTTTTTTTCTGATCCGTTATCTGCTCCCGAATATGCTTATTCAGCTCGATTGGATTCCTGTATTTCGCATTCGAAAGCACATCCAATGCAAGACCGATAATCTGTTCAGGCGCAACACCGTCAGCGAGAAGATAGTTCCTATACAGTTCAAATAAAAGGACAGACTTCCCGCTTCGTCTCAATCCGGTAATAATCTTCACACGCCCGTTATCCCGTAGCTTTATTAGTTTATTCAGATATTGATTTCTCGGTATCATCGCCATTTCCCCCGTGGAATTTTTGCGTATATACGCATTTTCCCCTTGTGTTTCGATATGATTTTATCATCAATCAGGCCATGCGTCAAGCATAACTCATGGAATTTTTGCGTATTTACGCAATAATTTCATTATGTGGCATCCTGTTCAAAAAGCTTTTCGCTCTGCCTTTGCATCATTAACCCTAACCAGTTTAAGGCGGCAGGAAAGGTCACAAACCATTTCAAAAGCATTGTAAAAACGCTCTCATTCGTGATAATATTCTATCTGCAGATATTCTGTGAATATCGAACGTTACGGAAGGAAACACGAGCTGATGACACCAGAGCTCACAAAAACCGAACAGGCAGAATTCATCACATGTCTGCTGGATATGGGACAGCTGCTTCTGAAATGCGGTGCTGAAATAAGCAGGGTCGAAGATACGGTCACCCGCATGGCAAAAGCATACGGATGCATACGGGTGGATGTGTTCGTGATCACTTCCATCATCAGCCTGAGCATAGAGTTCCCCAACAAAGAGGTACTGACCGAAACGCGCAGGATCTATTCCAGCAGCGAAACTGACTTCACCCGTCTCGAACATCTGAACCATATCAGCCGCAATTGCTGCCAGAGTCCTCTCCCGGTCGCTGATCTGCGCAAAGAGCTGCAGCAGATCTCATCCGAGGAAAAACCCTTCGGCATGCAGCTTCTGGGCAGTATGATCGGAGCCGGCGGGTTTGCCGTCTTTTTCGGAGGCAACCTGTGGGATGGGCTTGCGTCTGCCGTCTTCGCAGTGG
>JAFZPO010000276.1 GCA_017550305.1 Clostridia bacterium | reverse complement strand
CCAAGGAAATCGACATCTCCGCCGCAATCGACGGCTCCTACATCTCTGACTTCATGGGCGTCGAAGGCTTCGACGTGACCCAGATCCCTGACAATACCACCAAGTACCTGATCTTCAACTATGACTCCATCCCCAACGCCGCTGAGCGCCAGGCCATCGCCTACACTGTAGACGTGGAAGACATCATCGCCTTCGCCTTTGACGGTATCGGCTATCACGCCAAGACCGTGGGCAACAACAAGTATCCGGACTTCGTGGAATCCTGGAACGACGAAGAATACTATGAGTACGACGACGAGAAGGCCCAAGCCCTGTTCGCGGAAGCGGGCGTGACCGCCGGCAAGACCTACCGCCTGATCTACAACGTGGCTGACGACAACACCAGGATCGCGACTACCATCCAGGCTGCCCTCGGCGATTACGGCATCAATGTGAGTCTGATCCCCTATGACAACGCGCTGTTCGGCACCTACAAGTATGACGACAAGAAATCCGGCGAATGGGACATCATGCTGGACGAAGGCGGCTCCTCCAACCTGCTGACCAACGTGTGGAAGCTGACCCTGGACAGCCGTGACCAGACCTATGGCAAGACCGTCGGCCATGTGGCGGACGAGAAGCTCCAGAGCCTGATCGAAGCAGCCATCAACGACAACAGCCCTGAGAACATGGACGCCTTCCATCAGTACCTGAAGGAACAGTGCTATGAATACGGCCTGGTGTCCAAGGTCAACAACCTGGCCCACACTACCGTCGTCACCAAGGCTGCCACCTGCTTCCGCGGCCAGATCCTGCCCGGTGCCTGCGAATACTGATCAACACGGAAATCACATAGCGTAAACCCAATGGGGCGCTGCGGCTGACACGTAGGCCACGGCGCCCCTTTCATCATCGGAAAGGGAGGAGAAAGCGATCATGATCAGATATATCGGCAAGCGCCTGCTCTGGATGATCCCGGTCATGCTGGGCATCGCTATCCTGATCTTCTCCATTATGTACATCTGCCCCGGCGATCCGGCGCAAAGCCTGTTGGGCCCTAGCGCCTCCGCTGTGGAACTGGCTGCCAAGCGTCAGGAAATGGGCCTGAACGACCCTTATATCGTCCGTCTGGGCCGTTACCTGTATCAGACTTTCATCAAGTTTGATCTCGGTACTTCCTACAAATTCGGAACCTCTGTCTTTGCCGGCCTGATGGAGCGCATGCAGTATACGCTGGTCATTGCCCTCCTGTGCATGGCACTGCAGGTGTTCGTGGGCACGCCGCTCGGTATCGCGGCCGCTACGCACCATAACGGCATTGCCGACCGCATCTGCATGTTCCTGGCCCTGCTGGGCGTGAGCATTCCCGCCTTCTGGCTGGCGCTGATGCTGGTCCTGATCTTCGCCGTGAACCTGGGCTGGCTGCCTACTTCCGGCGTATCCAACGGCCTGGCTTCGTTTATCCTGCCCTGTATTGCCAACTCGTTCGCGGGCATTGCCTCCCAGGCGCGCCACACCCGCTCTTCCATGCTTGAGGTCATACGCTCGGATTACATCGTGACCGCGAAAGCAAAGGGTCTGTCAGAAAAAACAGTGCTGTTCAAGCACGCGCTGCCGAACGCCCTGATCCCAATCATCACCATCGTCGGCAATGGCATGGGCATGATGCTCGGCGGTACGGTCATCATTGAAAACGTGTTTGCCATCCCGGGCGTCGGACGGTACATGACGGACGCAATCAACAGCCGCGACTATCCCGTCGTCATGGGCGGCGTGCTGATCCTGGGCCTGATCTTCAGCCTGATCATGCTGCTGGTGGATATCGTGTACGCCTTTGTCGATCCTCGCATCAAGGCCCAGTACGAGGGCAGAAAGGGGAAGAAATAATGTCTGTAACAGCTGTCGGCAAAGATCATGTGGGCGTCCGGAGCAAGAGGCAGGGCCAGTTCGGCCAGGTCATGCACCGGCTTCGCAAAAACAAGGTAGCCATGATCGGACTGGGCATTATGATCGTGCTGATCGTGGTTGCTCTCCTTTCTCCCTGGATCACGCCATACAATTACGCGAAGACCAGCAAGGCGGACCGCTATGCGCTGCCTTCGTGGCAGCACCTGTTCGGCTGCGACGGCATGGGCCGCGACATCCTGAGCCGCATCATGTACGGCGCCCGCGCTTCCCTGTTCCTGGGCCTGATGAGCACGATGGTGGCCACCGTGGTCGGTGTGCTGCTGGGTTCGCTGGTCGGTTACTACGGCGGCAAGGTCGATAATATCGTGATGCGTATCCTGGACATCATCCAGGCCATCCCGGGCATGCTGCTCTCCATTGCGATATCGGCCGCCTTGGGCTCCGGCATCGGCAATACGATCCTGGCCCTTTCGATCGGCGGCATCCCCATGACGGTGCGCCTGCTGCGCGGTTCGATCCTGACGGTCCGCAAGCAGGAATACATCGAGGCGGCGGAAAAGATCAACTGCTCCAAGTGGCGGGTCATTACCTCGCACATCCTGCCCAATTCCATCGCGCCGGTCATCGTGTCCGTCACCATGGGCATCGGCAACACCATCCTGCAGGCCGCTTCCCTTTCCTACATCGGCCTGGGCGTGCAGCCGCCGACCCCCGAATGGGGCGCGATGCTCTCGGAAGGCAAATCCATGATCACCAAGTATCCGCACCTGTGCATTTTCCCCGGCCTGGCCATCATGCTGGTGGTGCTGTGCCTGAACATGCTGGGCGACGGTCTGCGCGATGCGATGGACCCGAAGCTGAAGAACTGAGGAAGGAGGCGCTCCCATGGCAAACAAAGACATGCTGCTGTCCGTGAAAAATCTGTCTGTGGAATACACCTCCGAAGGCGAGGTCATCCACGCCGTCAATCATGTATCCTTTGAACTGGAGAAGGGCAAGACCATCGGCCTGGTCGGCGAGACCGGCGCCGGGAAGACCTCGATTGCCCGGGCGATCCTCCGCATCCTGCCGGAGCCGCCCGCCCGGGTGCCCAACGGCGAGATCTTCTTTGAGGGCAAGGACCTGCTGAAGGAGTCCGAAGCAGACATGCAGAAGATCCGTGGCAAGGAGATCTCCATGATCTTCCAGGACCCCATGACCGCGCTGAATCCTATCATGCGGGTCGGCGAGCAGATCGCCGAGGTCATCCATCTGCACGAGCACTGCGCCAAAGCGGAGTCGGTGGAAAAGGCCAAGAAGATGCTGGAGATGGTCGGCATCCCCGGCGAGCGTTTCTATGAATATCCCCATCAGTTTTCCGGCGGCATGAAGCAGCGTGTGGTCATCGCCATGGCGTTGGCCTGCAGTCCGACCCTGCTGCTGGCGGACGAGCCCACCACAGCGCTGGATGTGACCATCCAGGCGCAGGTGCTGGACATGATCAACGACCTGAAGCAGAAGCTGAACACCTCCATGATCATGATCACCCACGATCTGGGCATCGTGGCGGAGGTCTGCGACACGGTGGCGGTCGTCTATGCCGGCGAAATCATGGAATACGGCACCAAGGAGCAGATTTTTGATAATCCGCAGTATCCCTACACCATCGGTCTGTTCGGTTCCCTGCCGGATCTGAACAGTGATGTGGACCGGCTCTCTCCGATCGAGGGTCTGCCGCCGAACCCGGCGGACCTGCCGCAGGGCTGCGCCTTCCATCCCCGCTGCCCCTACGCGACTGATGCGTGCCGTGGGGAGCACATCCCGCTCACCGATATCGGTGGCGGCCACCTGTGCCGCTGCTGCCGGCTCAAGGAAATTGCTGCCCAAAAAGCGAAGGAGGTGTAAGAAATGGCAAATCCGATGATCGAGGTCAGGCACCTCAAAAAGTATTTCAACACCCCCAAGGGCACCCTGCACGCCGTGGATGATATTTCCTTCAAAATCGAGAAGGGCAAGACCATGGGCGTGGTCGGTGAGTCCGGCTGCGGCAAATCCACCCTGGGCCGCACCATCATCCACCTGCTTGAATCCACCGACGGCCAGATCTTCCTGGACGGCAAGGATATCACGCATGTGGACAAACGCCAGATGCACGAGATCAACGAGCGGATGCAGATCGTGTTCCAGGATCCCTATTCCTCGCTGAATCCGCGCCAGACGGTCGAAGATGTCATCCGCGAACCTCTGAAGCTGAGCAAGCGCTACAAGACGCGTGAAGAAATCGACGCGAAAACGGATGAGCTGATGCAGCTTGTGGGTATTGACGAGCGCCTTCGGCATGCTTATCCCCATGAACTGGACGGCGGACGCCGCCAGCGTGTCGGCATCGCGCGCGCCCTGGCGCTGAACCCCGAGTTCGTCGTCTGCGACGAGCCGGTCAGCGCGCTGGACGTTTCGATCCAGGCGCAGATCATCAACCTGATGCTCGACCTGCAGGAGGAGCGCAAGCTGACCTATATCTTCGTCACGCACGACCTG
>JAFZPO010000275.1 GCA_017550305.1 Clostridia bacterium | reverse complement strand
GGCTGAAATCCACGATCCAGCGCAGCGCCAGAGTCTGACGGCGCTCGGGGCGGATCTCCATAGGTACCTAGCAGGTGGCACCACCGACGCGGCGGGCTTTGACTTCCAGCTGGGGCATCACGTTAGCGAGAGCCTGCTGAAACACCTCATTGGCATCCTTGCCGCTCTTCTCGGCAATGGTTTCGAAGGCGGAATAGCACACCTGCTGTGCTACGCCGCGCTTGCCGTCCAGCATGATCTGGTTGATCAGCTTCGTGACAATAACCGTCCCGTAAACAGGATCCGGCAATACTTCACGCTTGGGGATAAATCCACGACGGGGCATCTTGTTCCCTCCTTGATCACGTTCCTTTGTTCTCTGCCGTCGGCGGCGCGTCAGCATCGCGCCGTTCTGTTATCAGTGCGTTGGCATCCCGTACACATACCCTTTGCCCTGCCCGCCGTTCCAAGCGGACGGGAAGCATGTGCGCCGGTGCCTCCGCAGCGGCTGTGAGTCCAAGGAACCCCTGAAATACCTTACTTCTTGGGGCGTTTCGCGCCATAGAGCGAACGGCCCTGCATACGCTTGGCCACGCCGGCCGTATCGAGAGCGCCGCGGATGATGTGATAGCGGACACCGGGCAGGTCGCGAACGCGGCCACCGCGGATCAGTACCACACTATGCTCCTGCAGATTGTGACCGATACCGGGGATATAGCAAGTACCCTCGATCTGATTGGTCAGGCGGATTCTCGCGATCTTGCGCAAAGCCGAATTGGGCTTCTTGGGCGTGGTGGTTTTCACGCTCAGGCATACGCCGCGCTTTTGCGGGCAACCCTGCAGGATAGGCGCAGTCGACTTCTTGACGACGTCTTCTCTTCCCTTGCGGATCAACTGGTTGATCGTAGGCATGGAAGCACCTCCTGATAATTGATCGGAGCGGGATGAACCCGATCTCCTCCTATAAATCTTCCGCAACCCTCGGAAGCTATAGTCATAAGATATTGGCGCGGGATCAGTCTTCAGCGACCTGCGCTGCGACAGCGCACGGGACCGCGATCCGGCACATGCGCTGCAGTGCTGTCATGCTCTCGCACATCTGCACTGGAACGCCCGCAGCACTGGCTGCCGCACAGGCTTCATCGCGCATCTTCGCGTCGGCATCTGCCGCCACATACAGCCGCAGTGCTTTTCCTGCATTGACCGCTCGCAGGGACTGCCGCATTCCTGCGACCATCCTGCCTGCTGCCTGCATCTGCTGCATGACTGCTTCCCTTCCGCCAAGCGTTTGTCAGTCGTTGGCCGCGCTAATAGCGCCATTGCCGCACATTACTGACAACTTTAACATAATACCACCCCGTTTTTCAATTGTCAACGGCTTTTTTGACAATTATCCAGGCATTTTTCGGCATTTTTTCGCGGGTTTTTCAAGTTTTTTTGCAATCTCCCGATAAAAGCAAAAAAACGGCCGCCATACCGCGCGTTCCAGCGGGTACAACGGGCCGTTTTCCGATCTGTCAGTTCGGATTATTCGTCGTCGTCATCCTCTTCGACGTCCGCTTCCTGGGTCTTCTTGGCATTCTCATCGATGCCCAGCTTATCGCTTACCTTTTTCTTGGCCTTGCGCCACCATACGGCGGCCACGGCACCGACAGCCACGACCACGCCCACGATGGCCTGGATCGTATAGGTCGTCACCGAAGGATCGATATACGCAAATGCATGTGCCATGAAGGCGATCTGCAGCGCTGCAGTCAGCATCAGGATCAGGAACAGTCTCTCACTCTTCTTCATTTTCTTTTACTCCTCGTTCTTTATGCATTCTGTGAAGCAGCATGTGCCTTGATGGCGTCCATTACCGCACGGTAGGCTGCTTTCCCGAAAGAACCGAAATTGGCGATATACCGCTCACGGACAGCCAGGATCCGCTCCGCATATCCCGCATTGTCCGACAGCAGCTGCTGCAGGGCACCGGGCAGGGTATCCAGTGCATCCGGCTTCACCCTTACGCCCACCTGGTCGCGCAGGGAGAACTCCAGCGGTTCAATGCCCAGCTTGACATAATCCGGATTATTGATCTTGGGCGGTGTATCGATAAAGATGCTGGGCTTAAGCGTGACCAGTGAGAACTCATAGGCCGTCCCCGACCAGTCGGTGATCACGGCATCGGCACTGTAGATGCTCTCGTTGCCTGAGAAATCCGTTTCAAAGAACAGGTCTCCGCCCTGGTAGGACTGCCAGCGGGCCACCAGCGCATCAAGGCGCGCACGGTAACGCTTCTTGTACTCAGGATGCGGGCGTACGGTCACGTCATATCCCTTGCCCAGCAGACAGTTTAGCACATCATCAATGCAGGTGTCCAGTATATTTTCAGCCTGCCACGAAGGCGCGATCAGTATCCGCGGACGCTCATGCGGCGTCTTGTCCATCTTCTGGTACGAATCATACAGCTTTTCCAGCTGTCCGTAACCGCAGGCGATCAGTTTCTTTTCCGGCGTACCGTACAGACGCTCGGCGGCGCGGATCTCATCAAACTGGAATTCGCCCACGCAGAGGATCTCATCATAATGGTCCAGTGCGCCGGTATGCAGCACCATATGCGTGGAGAGCGGATAATGGAACAGGTAGATGTAGGTGATATCCTTGCGGACATAGCTGCGTTTATAATGGTAGTTTTCCAGATCGCTCATGGTCATCACGACCACATCGGCATCCATCTTCATGAACAGCGTGATCAGCTTGCGCTCACCGATATAATAGGCCTGGATGCGTTCGTTTTCCTTCGCCATCTCGAAGATCTGGTCGTCAGGGTCACTGGTGATGTAGTGGATGACTACATTGCTGCGCCGCAGGAGCTCTGCGATCAGTGCTTCAAAATACTTGTAGAAACCGCTGCTCTCGCTGTAGAAGACCAGGTGCTTGTTGGCAATGGAGAAGAAGCGCTTGTAATCCGCCTTTTCCCTCGCCGCAGTCTCGCGCGAACGTGTGCCGCCCACCTGGCGAAGTTCCGCCAGCGCTTTCTTGCTGTCTTCCAGAGCCTCGTAGTCCACATAGCGGCGCGGGCTGATCACCCGGTTGAGGATCAGAAGCTGTACGATGGCCAGCAGATTGCTCGCCATCCAGTACAGGGCCACGCCGGCAGGAACGAAAGCACCCAGATACAGGCTCAGGCCTACGCTGAAGATCAGCGTGCCGTACTTGTTCAGTTTGCCCTGTTCGCTCTGCAGCACGTTCATGCGGTTCTGCGCCACACACAGCAGGAATGCGCTCAGGCCTGCCAGCAGCGGCATCACGAGAGCCGTGCCGCCTGCCTGTACGGGCGCAGTGCCCAGGTCAATGCCGAAGAAGGATGTTTTCAGCGCTTCGATCTGCCGCAGCGCATCCGCTTCCCCCAGTGCCGCGAACTGCTGCGCGTACTGGCCCGAATGCACGGCACCGACCACCTGCAGCTGCAGGGAAGAGGACGCCGGGTCAGCGCCCGTCAGCTGGCACAGGAGCGCCGTAAAGGCCTCCGTTGTTTCCGCCGGGAGCCGGAGAAGGTGATCCATCGGATGATAGATGACACTGACCAGGCCCATCAGCAGGATCAGCTGCAGCGCGAGCGGGATCAGGCTTGCCAGCGGATGATAGCCGGCCTTGCGGTAAAGCGCGCCTTGTGCTTCGGCGATCGCGTCGCCGTCACCGAAGAACCGCGCCTTGATACGGTTCAGTTCGGGCTGCAGCTGCACGACCTTGATGGAGTTCTTATGCACCCAGATTCCTACAGGCAGCAGTACAAGCTTTGTGATCAGCGTAAACAGCAGGATCGCCGGACCATAGCTGTGCAGCAGGCTGTAGCAGAAGCGCATCACATGCCCAAGCGGGACGCCGAGGGCGGAAACGATGGTACTCATCAGAAGGAAGCATCCTTTCATGCGAACGCCGCGGAGAGAAGCTTCTCTCCGCGTGCGTCAGAAAACATTGATCAGTTGAAGGACTGAGCCAGCGGCTCATACTTGTAGCTGCCGCTCTTGTTCTTCTTCATCAGGTCCTTGCCTGTACCGGTATAGGTGTAGGTCCTCCAGTAGTTGTGGGAGCCCAGACCGAGATCGCTGTAGCAGGACACCAGCGGATACAAATCGACGTCACGGCTGACCACGCTGCACGAACGCTCGCGCTTGTCACCCTCATGCCAGTCGAAGATACTGGTGCCGTACTGGCTGTAATCCCCACCGATCAGGCTGAGGAGCGTTCCCGGGAAGTCCGTATGCGAGATAGGCGCCTGTGTTGTCTGGACAGCGTCATGGTGCTCGCCGGGCTGCTTGATCCAGTAGACCACCTGCATGTTCTCGCCCTTGTCGCCATGGTCTGCCGTCACGATAATGGTCGCATCATCATACAGGCCTTCCGCCTTCAGGCGTTCCATGTAATCGGCCACCATGGCCATATAGCCTGCAATGTTCTCCTCGCGCGTGGCATCCTGCTTGTATTCGCCCTTTGCATTGGACGAATAAGGAGCGTGCGCGCCGCGCAGATGGATCATCTGGATATACTTCTTGTCCGTCTGGTCCACCGTCAGGCCCTGTGCTTTCAGATGGTCAAAGAAATCTGTATAGGAATAGATCGGCGAGATGGGCGTCTTGGGATTCGCGCGGCGGTCTACCAGATTGTCCACCTTGCCCATCGCCCAGTCCAGAGCGCCGTCGGAAATAGAAGTATAATAATAGTAGCGGAACTCCCATCCGAGGCTGTGGATAGTATCAAATATGTATTCCGCCGTCTCGCTCGTCCAGGACTGTTCATAATACTCGCCTACCAGCAGTGACGGATCGAAGGGATTGCCGGTCAGCATGTGCGTGACGGACGGATAGGTTCCGATATACCGCGGGTCACAGTTGCTGTAATAGGTGAAATCCTTGAAGTCGTCCAGCATGTGAGGATAGCTCCTCAGTACGCCGTTCAGATAATTGTTGGCAAAGTAATCGATGATGAAGATGATCACATTCCCGCTCTGGGAAACGGAATACAGCTTGTCGCCGTTCAGTTCAAAATTGAAACGATAGGAAGCATTGTACTGCGGATTGACATGCTCGCCGCAGACCGTGCAGGCACTGCTCATGATGTAATCGTAAAGCTCGGGCGAAACGGTGCCCGTGACTTCAAAGCCGTTCATCCTCTGCACCAGTTTGATCCGGTCAGTCAGCGTCTTGTTGAACTCGCTGCCGCCGGCACTGCTCAGATAATTTAGCTCAGCGAGCCGCTCGCGCAGCTGCTTGACCTTGTTGCCCGTATCTCCCTGCACCAGCGTGCCCAGCGGGTAGCCGTTCTTGGCCTTGACATTTTTTGAGAAGATCAGCTCATAGAGCGCTTCGTCGATCACACCGGTCTGCTCCAGGCCGTTGACCTTCTGCAGCTGCTTGATGCGGTCGGTCATAGCCTCATTGAAAGCGTTGTTGGCGATGTTCCCCGTATAGTAGCCCAGCTCCAGCAGGCGTTCCTTGATCTTCATGACCTCCTTGCCGCTGTTGCCCTCACGGTAGAGGACCTTGCCGCCGGCAGGCGCGGGCGTCTCGGTAGGTTCTGGTTCCTGCGTGCCGGCTTCATCGGCAGAGCCGGTCGGCGTGCCGGTAGTCGCTTTCTTGCCGTTCTTCTGCAGGACGGCGTCAGACATGATGAAGGCATACAGCTCTTCATCCACAACGCCTGTCTGCTCCAGACCGTTGACCTTCTGCAGTTGCTTTACACGATCGGTCATGGTATCATTAAAGCGGTTGTGGCTGATGTTGCCGGTATAATATCCCAGTTCAAGCATGCGCTCCTTGAGTGCCATGATTTCCGGTCCCGCATCGCCTTCCCGGTATGTGTCGGCCAGAGCGCCGCAGCTGCTAAGCAGCACGCATGCCGTGAGCAGCATCGCCAGTATCCGCCTGATCTGTTTCATAAAATACCTCCTTGGCAGGAATCCGCACAGTAATGCACAGTAATACAGCATAATTATACCATAGGCAAAAGAAATGCGTCAATCATTTTCTCAATACATTCGTAACACATTTGTAAAAATTACAGCCCGGCTGATGTGCGCGCTGTGTCTTTTCATGGTATGCTTTCTGGCGCATGCGGAAGAGGCGCTGCCCGTGCTGCGTCTGGAAGCCGGGCTGCTTGATTATGTGACAGCGAAGCCGGGAACGCTGACCGTTACGGCAGCAGGATCGGAAACAGTCTCCCCCGTAACCGTCAAGTATCGCGGAACTTACTCCGCGACATTCACGGGCAAGCGCAATTATTCCTTTCATCTGAAAACAGACCGCGGCGAAGCCTCCCACATTTCCCTTCTCGGCCTGCGCACGGACGATGACTATATCCTGCTCGGCGGACTGAGCGATCCATGCCGGCTGCGTGCCGCCGTAGGGCTGCGGCTGTGGAACTCCCTGGGATACCCGGCCCCGCAGTCGGCCCCGTGCGAGCTTTACTTCAATGACTATTACAAAGGCGTTTACTTCCTCGTCGAACGTCCGGACCGCAAGAGCGCCGGTGTACCCAAGAACGGCGCGCTGTACCGTGTGCTGGCGGCCTCTGCTGACGATATAGATCTGCTTTCCATGGCAGCCCCGGATGCGCCTGAGGGGGAAACGTGGTATAATATCGGAAAAGAATGGCCCGAGGATGATTCGGGCTGGGAGCCCCTCGCGGCGATGCTCAGTGCTCCAGACCGCACGGAAACGCTCGACCTTTCGGCTTTTGCCGATTACTATCTGTTCATCAACCTTATCGGCGCTTCCGACAACATGAGCAAGAACCTATACCTGTGCTGGAACGGCTCGCGCTTTTCCCCCATGCCGTGGGATCTGGACGCGGCTTTCGGCCGTCTCTACAACGCTTCGCCCTCGCCCGTAGATGCATGGTACAGCAATTCCCTCTTCGATGAACTCCTTGCACAGAAGGACTTCCGGGAACTGCTGGGTACCCGCTGGGCGTTGATCCGTGAAACGCTGTCCCCTGCGATCATCGATTCCTGCTTTGCTGACCTGAACGCTCTCCTGACAGCCTGCGGCGCCTGGGAACGTGAGGCCGAACGTTTCGCTGTATATACCGATTCCGCCACAGGTTTGTCCTATCCCTTTGCTCCCGAACAGGAGCTGGCCTTTATCCATGATTTCATCATGTACCGCTATTCAATGCTCGATGCGGCATTTTTAGGAGGAATGACAGATGGCTGATCCGCAAGCAAGGAAACGCCTGCTCATCAGTGCAGCGGCGATCCTGCTGCTCTGCCTGCTGCTGGAAGGCGTTATCTTCCAGACGGACGCGCTGCGCACACAGGGGCTGACGCCTCTGTCGTTTGACATGTCCTCTGCCCGGATAACGCTGGAAGAGATCCCGCAGGAAGAGAGCGACGTGACTGCCGTCATGCCTTCTTCGCAGACCCGCGATCCTGTATTCCGCACGACCCTGGTGTTCGAAGCCCTGGAACTCGAGAACATCCATACCCTTTCCTTTGTTCTGGAGGGCAGGATCGGGCTCATTCAGGTCGAAGTCTCCCTTGCAGATGACGCGCACCGCATGTGGCGTACCGGAGCGGATACCGTTCTTGCCCTCACCGGCTCTCCTGCATATGCGCGCGTCAGATCAAACGGTATGCTTCATGAGCTGGCACTTTCCTTTGAAACAGATGATGAAACGGCAGCAGTGACCGCGCTGACACTGAATGCTCCGATCCCGTATCATTTCAGCCTGCTGCGGCTGCTGACACTGCTTCTGCCCCTGTGGCTCATTGCCGCAGTGATCTCACTGCGCTGGTGGAGGATCCCCCTTGACCGCCGCAATCCCCGGCACACGCTGGCCTACTGCCTGACCGGCCTTGTATGCGTACTGCTTGCGCTGGGCATAAGCGCTTTGTGCATTCCTCAGGAAAAAGACCTGTATCAGTACACCTGGGACCTTAAGTATCCGTTTGAAGATGAGCTGTATGAATACCGCGCACAGGCGCACGCTGTTCTGTATGACATGCTGGCAAACGCCCGGATCAGTGTTGATGTAACGCCCGATGAAGAACTGCTGGCGCTTGAGAACCCATACGATCCCACCCAGCGGCTGAGCAGCGGTGCGCAGACGATGTTTGACTATGCGCTGTATAAAGGCCGGTACTATGTTTATTTCGGCCTGACACCGGTACTGGTCTTCTATGCACCTTTCCGCCTGCTGACCGGTGCGATCCCTTCCTATAATACTGCAGGCGCCTTCTTTGCACTGCTGACGGTCCTGGCCGCTTTCCTCTGCTTCTGGGAAGCCGTCCGGCGTTTCATCCGCCGCCCGTCGCTGCTGCTGACCTGCATATGTGCCGCAGCCGTCACACTCGGGTCACATCTGCTCATGCTGGAAGCCAGTGCCGACCGCTACCACGTGAGCATCGCCTGCGGGCAGGCTTTCTTCTTCCTGACGCTCTGGGCAGCCATGACCGCATGCCGGCAGAAAGCCCGCATCCGCCGCACCTGCATGTTCATCCTGGCCGCACTGTTTTCCGCACTTCTCGCAGGCGCCCGTGCCACGGCCGCGCTGACTGCCGCGGGCTGGCTGCTGCCCCTGTTTATCTGGGTATTGCTAAACAAAAAGGCACCCGTACGGCGCCGTATCATGGATGCACTGAGTTTCCTGATTCCGCTGGCACTCGGTGCTGCGGCGATCATGATCTACAACTCGGCGCGCTTCGGGTCGGTATTCGAGTTCGGCCAGACATGGCAGCTGACGCTCGAGGATATCCGCTATAACCACATCTCACTCAGCGATCTCGGTGCTGCCGTCTGGGCATACTTCTTCGACGGCCTGCATCTGTCGAGCACGTTCCCCTATATCAATCCCGGCAGCGGATTCATCAACCGCAGCGGCAACTGGTTCTATGCTGTCGTGAACGCCGGCGCCCTGACGGTTCCTGTCACATGGGGATTGCTGTTCGTCTTTGCCCTGCCCGAAAAGGCACGGCACGGAAAGCTTGCCGTATATCTCTGCACGGCAGCCATGACCGTATTCGTCGCGCTGTCCGGCTACTGCGTGGCAGGCGTGGCGCTGCGATATGTGTGCGATATCCTTCCGGCGCTGTGCCTTGTCGGTGCGCTGGTGCTGACAGAGATTGCTTCCCCCGATGCGATCGAAGGGCGCGGCCATACCACGGGTATCACCGCTCTTTTCGTCTGCCTGACGGTCGCTGTCGCGCTTGCCTTTGCTTTCAGCAATTACCGCAATTATATCAGCCTGTATGCGCCCGCAAAGTATCTGGAGCTGTTTAACCTGTTCACCATGACCTGACGAAAGTGTTGCTATTGCACCGCAGACCAGGCGTACTGAGGAGACCGGAATGGAATTACGCAAGATCAACATGCAGGATGCCGTTGCGCAGTGGGAATATACGACTGCCCTGCCTGCGGATGAGAACGGACTGACGAACCCGTATCATGGCATCTCTTTTGAAGAATACATGGATAAAGCGCTGCCTGAACTGATCTCCTATGAGCATCCGGTGAATATGCCGGACTGGTTCGTCCCGGAATCGCGCTATTATCTGTGGGACGGGGATCTCCTGGTCGGGGAATTCCGGATCCGGCACTATCTGACGCAGGCGCTCCGTGACGGCGCTGGACATATCGGCTACAGTATCCGGAAAGACCTCCGCGGAAGAGGTTATGGGACGGAAGGCCTCCGGCTGACTCTAAAGGTCGCAAAGGATATCATACATGAAGACGAAGTATACTTGAGAGTGAACAAGGACAATATCGCGTCACAGAAGGTCATGCTGAACAACGGCGCCCGCATCGTAGGCGAAGATGAGGGCCATTACTTCGTAAGGATTTCAAAATAAGGTTTCTTTCAAAGTTCCATGCATACAGAAAACGCCTTTCCGCTTCAAAGCCGGCGGAGAGGCGTTTCCTTGTATTGCGGTCCTGTTATTTCTGCGGATTGATCCAGCGCACGCCGCGCTTGGTGACATAGCTGATGCGCAGCCAGTACTCCAGTCCGCCGTAATGATCGGTCTCAAAGAACCAGCGTGCGCCCGGTATGTCTTCCAGGGAGAGCGCCGCGCGGAAGCTGCCGTTGCGCAGCTGATAGTACAGGGAATCATTCACGATGCGCGTAAAGGTGGCTGTCGGAGCAGAATCGACGATATGCGCCATCGTTCCGTCTTCAGATATGCCGTCGATCAGCGCGATATGCCCGCGCGCTACCGAGAAGGTAAAGTATGCTCCTGCCTGCAGCTGGCTGACGATCCAGTCCTGTGCACGCGATATCGAGGCCTTGGTCTGGAACCCGTACTTGGTGCTCGCTTCGCGCACCAGGCGTTCATTGTTGGTGCCCTCTTCCGTCAGGCACAGTGCATACGTCCTTGCCATGTTTTCCGGCAGAACGTCCTCGCCTGTAAAGCCCATGCGCTGCAGCGCAGATGAAAGCGCGAAGATCGCACAGCCGGACTTGTCCAGCGTGCTCTGGCGGTATTTCTTATCCAGCCACCAGCCATCCTTCTGGCTGTAGACACGCTCATGAGGATCGGGCTGCGGCAGATTTGCATCCACCGTGAACATGCGCTCTGACGATTCAGTGCGGCCGTCTGCGTCTGCAACAGTGATCACGAGGCGGTATTCGCCTGCTTCACGGGCACGGTATGCTGCGGTGAAATGCTCGCCCGGTTCGCTCTGTGCCAGGAGTTTATCCTCTTTATACAGCGCGTACTGGCAGCTGTTCACGGTCCACGCCTGCACGGTAATATCCACCACACCGCCAACGGGAATGGTCTCCGTGCTCAGCGTCACGGCGATCTCGCCTTCCGGAAGCAGTTCCGGTTCGTTGGAGGGCACGGCAAACGCCGTATAGGATGCGGTGAACAGGACCTTTCCGTCGGCCGCACTGACCAGAGCGCCGTAGCGGTACTGTTCATCGCCGTTGAAATATCCGATATGATAGAGCGGTCCCGGGAAACCATCCTTCTCCGCATAGACCGCTGTCGTCGTATACAGCACTTCCTTGGAAAAACTCTTGAACGCCTTCTTAAGCGCCGCTCCGGCCTTCTCGGCTGCCTGCATAGGCGACAGGGCTTCGGTCCTGTCTTCCGTATCAGGCGCGCCTTTCAGCTGTACAGCGGACACCGGAACATAGCCGCAGCCGGTTTCTGTTACGACCAGGCAGGAGTCTTTATCGACCGCCGTTACGGTAACAGCTGTTCCCGAGGGAAGCTCCTCCAGTACGGCTGATTTGCTGTCCGCCTCTTCACGCAGGGAAACTGCCGTCACCAGGATGCCGGTCTCACGGATCCATGCAGGCGCGGCAGCAGGCGTTTCATACTGATAAGAGAGTGCTTCGGTTTGGACATAACCCTGCGTATCGCCGTATTTCACCTGTGCCCAGCCGTCCTCGACAGCCAGCACGTACACCGCTTCGGAACTGTTAAGAGGCAGTACCACAGGCGCGTCCTCCGCAGGAGCAGCACGCAGCAGCAGCGTACCGCCGTCCGCATAGACGGTCTTTCCGGGTAGCTGGCTGGAAAGGCGCAGGAACTCGGTCTTGGTATAGCCCGTGCGCTTCTGGTAAGTGATCTTGGTCCAGGTCTCCCCGACCTCAAGGACTTCCACCAGTGCCTTATTCGGCACAGAAGTCACCAGTCCCGAATTGGAATTCGGGGATTTGCGGACGTTCAGTCCGCCGCTCGGTGTGACGACGCGCGCGGTCTCTGCCGAAGCGCATATGCACAGGCAGACCAGCAGTATGACTGCGGATATGAGAATGCTTTTTTTGCTCAGTTTCAAGTTTTTCCCTCCCGGCCGGCTTATTACTGCGCTGACAGTTCTCCCAGGTCCATATATTCTTCCAGCACTTCTGCAAAGCGTTCGAGCAGCGTCTGATCCCCGGCCGTGAACCGGTTCAGGCTCGGGCTGTCAAGGTCCATCACGCCTACCACGCGTCCGTTTTTATGCAGCGGGATCACGATCTCCGAGTTGGAAGCGCTGTCACAGGCGATATGCCCTGGAAACTCATGTACATCCGCTACGCGAAGCGTACAGTCCTTCACGACAGCCGTTCCGCACACGCCTCTTCCCGGCGCGATGTGGATACAGGCCGTCTTGCCTTCAAAGGGTCCCAGCGCCAGCACCCCGTCCCGCATCAGGTAGAAACCCGCCCAGTTAAGATCGGGCAGTGTCTCCCAGATCAGAGCCGCGGCATTGGGAAGCAGGGATACATACCAGGGTTCCTCTTCCGCAAAACTCTTCAGCTGGCGGATCAGGCGTTCTCCCTTTTCATTAAGGACCTTCGTGCGCCCGGATTCCTCCATTTCCTTTGCGAACTCCTCCGGATGCCGTTTGTAGAACTCCTGATGCTCTTCTCCCGCGGCATAAAACCCGCGGAAGGGTTCCAGGGCAATCTGCGCTCCGGGAATCGCATCCAGTGCCTTCTGTGCGGCAGCGCGTTCTGCTTCGTCCTGATAGTACACAGCCAGTGTGTACGAATGCCCGCGGTCGATATATTGCCCGCCGTCGTCATACGGATCGACATTGGCCAGGAAAATATGCAGCAGTGTTTCAAAATCTGTCTGCTGCGGATCATAGGCCACCTCAATGCTCTCGCGGTGTCCTGTCTGCTGTGCCTTGACCTGCTCGTATGCAGGATCTTCCTCTTCGCCGCCGGAGAAACCGCTCACGACGCCCGCAACACCCTTTGCACGCGCAAAGAACGGTGTGATGCACCAGAAACAGCCGCCCGCAAAATACGCTTTTTTCATATTACCCCCGGGAAATCTCGTCCAGTGACATACCAAAGCCGGGCACGAACTCGTCCATGAAGTCCTGGACCTCCGGAAGATCGATCTTCCGGATGGAAGCCAGTGTTGACTCCTCGGCCTGAGCGAATTCCAGGTTGCCTGCCTTGCGCTCTTCCACACACTTGATATATGCGCTGATCTTATCCGCGGCCTTTACGATGCGCCATGCTTCGCTCTTCTCGTCAGGCTCGATCAACGGCTCGTATTCTGACATGATATCCGCGGGCAGCATGGTCAGCAGCCGCTTCTCAGCCAGCGACTCCAGCTTATGGTATTCCTTCTTGATTGCCGGATTATTGTGCTTGATCGGTGTGGGCAGATCACCGGTGATCACTTCACTGGCATCATGATACATGGCCAGGACGGCAATATGCTCGGCATCGTAATCACGCTCATAGCGGATATTGCCCAGCAGCGCGATCGCATGCGCGAACATCGCGGTCTGGAAGGAATGCTCCATGTCGTTTTCTCTTTGTGTGTTGCGCATAAGCGACCAGCGGCGAATCAGCTTCATGCGGTTCATGTAAGCGAAAAAGTGATGCTGCATGGTTTTTCTCTCCTTGACACAATAACAGTTGATGCTATAATGATTCCGTACCCGCTGGGGGTGCCGCAAAGCGGCTGAGATGGCGTAATCGCCGGTCCCCTCGAACCTGTGTAGATCATCCTACCGTAGGGAAGCGGAAAAGAGAAGCGTTTTTGCTTTGCTCCGTTTCCCGCGTGCCGTTGGGCTCGCGGGTTTTTTGCGGAAAAGGAGGCAGTTGCATGTTTAAAAAGTTCACTGAAATCTCTGCTACGACGTGGATCGCACTGGCCACACTGGCTGCGATCGCCGTAATCCTCTACGTCATATCCCGTACCAACAAGAAATGGTCCGCCAAGATGATCGCATCCGGCGCGCTGGCTATCGCTCTGAGTTTTGTGCTCAGCTGCATCCGCCTGTACCGTATGCCTACCGGCGGCAGCGTTACGCTTGGAAGTATGCTCCCGCTCATGCTCTTCGCCGCCGCTTACGGCGTGGGCCCCGGACTTCTGGCAGGCCTGGCCTACGGCCTTCTTCAGTATCTCCAGGGCGGCTGGTGGCTGAATGTCTGGCAGTTCATCCTCGATTATCTCCTGGCCTTTGCTGCGCTCGGGCTGGCTGGTATCGCACATAACAAGAATGACAAATGGCTGTATATCGGTATTCCGGTCGCAGCCCTCGGCCGTGCGGTATGCGCGATCCTGGCAGGCCTGATGTGGGCATCCGATTCGCTGGCACAGGGGTATGCGCTCACGATCGGCAGTGCGGATCTGACGGGTGTCCCGCTGTGGTACTCCATCGTCTATAACGGTGTCTATCTGATCCCAGACACCATCATCTGTCTGATCCTGGCATTGCTCGTCGGCAGGCAGCTGGTACGCATCATGAAGCAAAAATAAGCCCGGAGGCAGGCAGTCAATCAGCTGCCTGCTTTTTTTCTGTCACGAGAAGATGTGCCGTGCAGCTGCCTTCGCCCCATTCCCAGTGCCTGTCCTGCGGGCTGACAGCGGCCTCGGCATGAAGCATCGCGATCCCCGCATCCAGACTGTCCGGACGTTTGCAGAGCAGCCGCAGTACCTCATGGCTGTAATTCAGGCGCCAGGGCTGCAGATTGACAGCCGAGGGTGCCTGGCGCACCGCTTCCGCCGCCTGATAAGCCCAGTGCGGCCAGTCGGCCGGCGGAGACAGACAGATGTCGGCCAGCGCCTTGCGCCTGCGTTTTGTGCCGGGTGATTCAGGTGCCGCGGTTCCCAGTGCGATCAGCGCAGCCAGCTTTTCATCTTCCTCCGGTTCAACCGGCACCAGCTTGCGCCGGTAAGTGCCAGATACCCAGCAGGTCGCTACATTCATGGACTGTGCTTCCAGCACAAAGGCCTCGCCGCTGATACCCGCAAGAGTCATTGCATGCGGCTGCTGTTTCTTCACAAAGATGCACGCGCAACGCTTTGCACCGCTGATGCCGCCGAACACCGGCACGCGCACGAAAAGAGATTCCCCGCATTCCGCAAGGACGATGCGCACGCCGGGCAGGCATACGCGCGCCGCGGTATAGTTCAGCGCGGTCAGCATCTCGGTTGTCAGTTCACCCTGAAAGCGGCGGCAGCTGACACGGGCGGGTATCGCCGCGTACCAGCGCAAACACTGTCCGGGGGAATAAAAGCGGTCAATCTCACATGCACGCACAGGGGTTCACCTCTGTGTACAGCGTACCACCGTCAGGCATGAAAAGCAAGCAAACAAAGTATTGCGAGAAGATTACAATTAATGCTTGACTTAGAGTTCACTTTAAAGCTTAAACTACACATATACGGCTGCATATCATACGTCTGAAGGACGATTAATCAGATCACACAGGAGGGATCCTCATGGCACGAATCACACTGGGCCGCACCGGGATCACAGCCGAGCAGAACGCCTTCGGCGCACTGCCCATCCAGCGCATCAGCTTTGATGATGCCGCTGCACTGCTGCGCCGTGCGCTGGACGGCGGCATGGATTTCATCGATACCGCCCGTTCATATACCGACAGTGAAGAGAAGATCGGCTGCGCGATCTCTGGCCGCCGCAGCGAATACACGCTGGCCACCAAGACAATGGCCCGTACTCCCGAAGGCTTCTGGGCAGATCTCCACCAGTCGCTGAAAAACCTGAAGACCGACTGTGTGGATATCTATCAGTTCCACTGTGTCGGCCAGTGTTATAGGCCCGGTGACGGCAGCGGCATGTACGAATGCATGCTGGAAGCAAAGAAGCAGGGCAAGATCCGCTTTATCTCCGCAACAGCACACAAGATCGGCATTGCCGAAGAAGTCGTGGAAAGCGGTCTGTACGATACCCTGCAGTTCCCTTTCAGCTATCTGGCAAGCGAACGCGATATCGCCCTGGTCCGCCACTGCAAGGAAAAGAATATCGGCTTTATCGCCATGAAAGCGCTGTCCGGCGGTCTTATCACCAACAGCGCTGCAGCATATGCATATATCGCCCAGTATGATAACGTATTGCCCATATGGGGCGTTCAGCGCAAGCATGAGCTCGAGGAGTTCCTCAGCTATATGGACAATCCCCCGTCAATGACAGAAGAAATGCGCGCCCTCATCGACCGTGACCGGGCTGAACTGTCCGGGGATTTCTGCCGTGGCTGCGGATACTGCATGCCCTGTCCGGCAGGAATCCAGATCAATAACTGCGCGCGTATGATTCAGCTGATCCGTCGTTCTCCGTCCGCCCGCTGGCTGGAGGAAGAAGCACAGGCGAAGATGTATAAGATTGAAGACTGCACCCGCTGCGGGCGCTGCATGAAGCACTGTCCTTACGGGCTGCAGATCCCAGACCTGCTTCGCAAGAACCTTGAAGACTACCGCCGCATCGTTGCCGGAGAAGTCACCATCTGATCATCAGCGGTCACTGATGCTGACCCAGCCGCTCCTGCCGGTGTATTCCGTGTCCCCGACCCTGCTGGAAGCCTCTATGACATAAGCGCCCGCGGGCACGGGAACACCGTCCGCATCGCATCCATCCCAGTAGAAGAAACTGCCCTCCGTTGGCTGACCTATCGGCCGCGAGGGCATTTTATAACTCAGCCTGCGCACGATATCGCCCTCCTCGTTCCGCACGCGCACTGTCAGGCAGCACGGGAACGCCAGATGGACGTAGATCGCCAGTTCCTGTCCGCGGCGCGGTGAAAACGAGGGATCACACCAGACACGCAGCTGCGGATCGCCCGCATCCGGCTGTACTGTGATCAGGCGGCTGGCCGCTATCATCGCGTTGCGGCCCTCCTGTGCCACGACCTGCAGCAGCACGTAACCGTAAGGCATTCCGTCCTCTTCACTGACAAGCGTCAGCGAACGTTCCTTGCGGCCCGGCGACAGTGCGCCTTCGATGTTCTCTTCATCTTCCACCAGCTGCGGCGCGTCGAATCGCCACTCGCCACCTTCATAATAGATCAGCTGGTATTGTACGCGTACGGGGCGGCGCACGGTAAAACTGAAGAACAGCGTGTCCTCTGTCGCGTCCAGCACCGCGCTGTCAAGCACGATATCGCTCAGCGGACGCTCGCCTGAAGCATCCTGTGCCGTATCATATACGTAGAAAACCGTTCCGGCTGACTCGGGATACATCTGTACCGCTGACGCGCCGTGGCTTTCGAGCAGTCCCTTATATACTTCCTTCGCGGTAACGCTCCCGTCCGCGTCAAGATCAAAAGCGTATGTACGCAGGCCTTCGCACAGTTCCTGCGCAAAATAACTGCCGCCTGCCAGGGAGCGGCTGCTCCACAGAAGGCTGTCCTCATAGGCGCCGGCACTGGTCAGTACCGTATAGTCCGGAGTCGCAAACGCGTTCTCCGCTTCGCCGCTGTATACGCCCCTGCCGATGAACGCTCCGCTGTTGCAGGCATCCAGGATCACGATCTTATGCCCTGCGATCTCGTCGAGTGCCAGGCGCAGCGCAGCGGCACTAATATTATCCTCTTTCTGTCCGTCCGACAGTACAAGCAGCGGTTCAAAAGCAACGCGGTCGTACAGGCCGTGTGTGCAGATGTATAGGAGGGAGACATCCCCTTCTTCCGCTTCATCGAAGGCCGCGTGGATCGCGTCGATCAGCTGGGCACGGCTTGCCACGCCCGCACTAATCTGCGTTATGGCGGCATACCCGCGCATATCCGTCTGCAGCATTCTCGACATGCGCTCCACGTTCATCGCTGCCGCAGGCGTCGTGTCCGTCTGCGTGACGAAAGAATCGCAGCCGATCAGCAGTGCGCGGCGCACGGGTTCGGTCCCGGCCTCTTCGCCATACGCGGATATGATCAGGAGGCAGACAGTCACGAAAACCAGCCAGAATGCTTTTTTCATGTGACTGCCGCCCCCTTTCCTGCCTTCAAAAAAAGTATGTTCTTACTATACTATCTCGCTCTGGGAATTACAAGACGCCCCATTTGCAAAAAAATTTCGGCAGGGGGTTGCATTCCGTTTTTCATTATGAT
>JAFZPO010000034.1 GCA_017550305.1 Clostridia bacterium | reverse complement strand
CGCGGTAACGATCCTGTCACTGAAGCGATGCTTGCCCTGCAGTCACTGGGGTATAATCAGGGCGAAGCGATGCAGGCACTGGCAGCAGTGAAAGACAAGAGCGATCAGGCGGATGAACTCGTGCGCCTGGCACTGCGCGGAATGCTCTAATCGGAGGATATGATGGAAAACGAACGGTTGATTGCAGGGGCGCTGCAGACAGGGGATATTGATCTGGATACTTCGCTGCGTCCGCGCTCACTTAGGGAATACTACGGACAGGAGAAAGTAAAGGAAAGCCTGTCTATCTATATCAATGCCGCTCTCAGACGGCATGACGCGCTTGATCATATGCTTCTGTACGGACCGCCCGGCCTTGTCAAAACGTGTCTTGCCGGGATCGTTGCCGCGGAGATGGGACAGAACATACGCATTACTTCCGGACCGGCTATCGAAAGGGCTGGAGATTTGGCTTCCATCCTTGTCAAGCTTGAGCCCGGTGATCTGCTGTTCATAGATGAGATACACCGCCTGTCGCATACGGTCGAGGAAGTGCTTTATTCCGCGATGGAAGACTTTGAGATCGACCTGATGACCGGCAAGGGCCCGACGGCTCGCAGCATGCGTATCGCCCTTCCGCGCTTCACGCTGGTAGGCGCTACCACTCGCGCGGGCATGCTTTCCGCCCCGCTGCGCGACCGCTTCGGGATCATATTCCGCTTGGAGATGTATTCGCCAGAGGAGCTCACACAGATCGTCAGCCGCAGTGCGCGGATCCTGAATGTCAAGGTAGAACCTGACGGGCTTCTGGAGATCGCAAAACGCAGCCGTGGTACGCCGCGAATCGCTAACAGGATGCTCAAGCGCGTCAGGGATTATGCACAGGTCCGCGGCGACGGATGCATTACCCAGGAGATCGCTAGAGAAGGGCTGGATATGCTTGATGTCGACCGTCTGGGCCTAGACAGAGTCGACAGGACACTGCTTTATACGATGATCGATAAGTTCGGCGGCGGGCCTGTCGGGCTGGATACGCTTGCGGCTTCCACAGGTGAGGATGCGAACACGATAGAAGATGTATATGAACCGTACCTTCTTCAGCTGGGGTTCATCCAGCGTACGCCGCGCGGCCGTGTCTGCACACCGCAGGTGTACGAGCATCTGGGACGCGTGCGTCCGATAAACGCGCCTGACGCCGAACAGCTCTCCATGCTCAATTCAGAAGAACAATAATGGAAATGCGGAACTGAAATACTATACACTGGTATCTAAAATATGAAAACAAGTGATTTTTACTATGATCTGCCGGAAGAACTGATCGCACAGACGCCTGTGGAGCCCCGGGATTCCAGCCGCATGATGATATGCAACAGGAATAACGGGAAACGGGAGGACCGTATCTTCAGGGATATTACAGAATACCTGCGTGCCGGGGACGTGATGGTCATTAATGAAACACGCGTCATCCCGGCGCGATTGCTTGGTGTAAAGGAAACGACTGGTGTCCCGACGGAAGTACTGCTTCTCAGACGCATCGATCTGGATACATGGGAAACGCTTGTGCGTCCCGGACGCCGCCTGCATCAGGGTGACTTTGTTTCGTTCGGAGACGGTATGCTTCGCTGCGAGATCCTGGATACAACGGATGCCGGGGGACGTATTGTACGATTCATATATGACGGCACATTCGAAGCACTCTTTGACCAGCTGGGAGAAATGCCCCTGCCTCCGTATATTCATGAAAAGCTGCAGGATCCGCAGCGTTATCAGACGGTGTATGCGAGGCTTGACGGAAGTGCGGCAGCACCGACGGCCGGACTGCACTTTACGCCCGAACTGATGGAGAAAGTACGTCAGAAGGGAATCGATATCGTTCCCGTACTGCTGCATGTCGGCCTGGGAACATTCCGCCCTGTAAAAGAAGAGGATGTAGACAAGCATCTGATGCACAGCGAATACTATGAAGTATCTGCCGAAGCTGTGCAGAAGATCAATTCAGCGCGTGAAAAAGGCGGAAGGCTGCTCTGCATCGGAACGACATCCATGCGGACGATTGAGACCGTTGCTGACGAAAATGGAATCATTCATCCGGGCAGCGGTATGACGAGCATATTTATCAAGCCCGGTGTAAAGATAAAGGCAGTCGATATGCTGCTGACGAACTTCCATCTTCCGCAGAGCACACTCCTGATGCTCGTATCTGCCGTGATGGGCCGTGAGAATGCGCTCGAGGCTTATGCGGATGCCGTCAATAAGAAATACCGCTTCTTCAGTTTTGGTGACTGCATGCTGATCGGCAATGACCTGGTATTGTAAGTATGGCTGAGATATCTGTATTCGGCGGAACAAATATGGATGTCCTGGGATCGCCGTCCCAGGAAATGATCCTTCGGGATTCCAACCTCGGGCATGTGCAGCTGCAGGTAGGCGGGGTCGGACATAATATCGCTGCAAGGATCGCGGGACACGGCGTATCCTGCGCGCTATATACTGCGATCGGAAGCGACTGCCTGTCCGATGTCATCCGCAGTGACTGCGAAAAGGGGAACATAGACATCAGTCATGCCCTGAAGACGGACGGAAGGTGCTGCATATACCTGGCAGTTCATGAATCGGATGGGGATATGCTGATTGCGCTCAATGATATGGAAGCTGCTGCATGCATGGATCCCGGTTATGTACAAAACGTTCTTCCGCTGATCAACGACAGCCGGCTGTGCGTGATCGATGCCAATCCTCCTGCTGAATCGATCGCTTATCTGGCTGAGAACATCAGAATCCCGGTCCTCTGTGATCCGGTAAGCTGTGTAAAGAGCGCAAGGATCCGGGCGGTTCTGCCGTATCTGTCCGCGATCAAGCCGAATCTTGCGGAAGCAAGGGCGCTTACGGGCGAACAGGATGTGCGTCAGTGTGCGGAAAGCCTGCTCAGGGAAGGCGTGGGAAAAGTCTTCATTTCACTGGGAAGTGAAGGACTGTACTGTGCCGACGGACAGATCTCGCAGCTGCTTCCGATAAAAAGGATATCCAGGGTTCCTGCGACAGGGGCAGGGGATTCGCTTGCAGCCGGGATCGCGATCGCAATGGCCGGCGGGGAGAATACGTTATCCTGTGCCGAATTCGGCATGACAATGGTTGAAGAATATCTGAGAAGTAAAGAAATACAAGGAGAGAGAGCATGAATCAGTATCTGAAGCTTTCACCCGCGGTTGAAAAAGCGGTTTCAGAGGGCAGGCCTGTCATTGCACTCGAAAGCACCATCATCAGCCATGGTATGCCTTATCCGCAGAATCTTGAGACAGCGCGGCTGTGCGAGGCGGAAGCCAGGAAGAACGGCGCGGAGCCTGCTACGGTCGCGGTCATCCATGGACAGCTGTGTGCAGGCCTTACGGATGAAGAACTTGAATATCTGGCAAAGACAGGCCCCCAGGTCGCGAAAGCGAGCCGGAGAGACCTGCCGGTTCTCATCGCACGTAAGGCTGACGGAGCGACGACTGTGGCTGCTACGATGATCATTGCGGCAATGGCCGGTATCCGCGTGTTCGCAACAGGCGGGATCGGCGGCGTGCATCGCGGCGCCGAAACGACCATGGATATATCTGCTGACCTGGAAGAGCTTGCACAGACTCCGGTCGCCGTGGTCTGCGCAGGTGCAAAGAGTATACTGGATCTTGGCCTGACGCTGGAATACCTTGAAACAAAGGGTGTTCCCGTGATCGGGTACCGCACCAAAACGCTGCCCGCTTTTTATACCTATGAGAGCGACTTTTCTGTTGATTACCGCATGGATTCCCCGAAGGAGATCGCTGATGCGATCAACGCCCAGCGCAAGATGGGTTATCCCGGCGGAATGCTGATCACCGATCCGATCCCGGCTGAATATGCAATGCCCAAGAAAGTTATCGACGCGGCGATCGAACAGGCTCTGAAGGAAGCCGCTGAGCAGGGAATAAAGGGGAAAGCGACCACTCCCTTCCTGCTGGCCCGTGTATGCGAACTGACAGGCGGGGAAAGCCTGAAGAGCAACATTAAGCTTGTGCTCAACAATGTAGCGCTGGCTGCGCAGATCGCTGCGGCGCTGTAACCAGATCCTTTGCTGCATATTTCATGACAGGAGGACTCCTCATGGATTCCAAACTGTTTCTCCAGGCATTAATCAAATTCTTCTTCGGCCTGGTTCTGGTCGGACTGATGCTGTTCCTGCCTGCTGGCTCGCTTATGTACTGGCAGGCCTGGCTGCTGATCGGGATCCTGTTTGTTCCCATGTTTATTGCGGGACTCATCCTTATGAAAAAGAATCCCGGCCTTTTAAGAAAACGTCTGAACGCAAAGGAAGAGCAGTCAGAGCAGAAGACAGTCCTGGCGTTCAGTGCTCTGATGTTTTCTTCAGCGTTTATCGTTGCAGGCCTGAATTATCGCTATCAGTGGATCATGCTTCCGTGCTGGGTTCACTGGGCTGCAGCAGTGCTTTTCCTGATCGCTTATGCGCTGTATGCCGAAGTGCTGCGTGAAAATATATGGCTGTCCCGGACTGTCGAGGTCCAGGAAGACCAGAAAGTCATCGATACCGGTCTCTATGGCATTGTGCGGCATCCGATGTACATGAGTACTCTGCTGCTTTTCCTGGCAATGCCGCTTGTGCTGGGTTCCGTGATCTCCTTCGTTATTATGCTGCTTTATATCCCGATCATCGCAAAACGCATGAAAAACGAAGAACAGGTCCTCGAAGAGGGCCTGGAAGGATATAAAGAGTATATGAAGCGTGTGAGGTATAAAGTGATCCCTTACATCTGGTGATCAGGAACCGGGGAATGAATTCAATTAATAGAAAACGGGCCAACCGAAAGGTTGGCCCGTTGCTGATAACAGGTTATTAACCGACGATAATCATGATCAGTGCAAGCGCAACAAATACACCGGCGGCAATCTTGGTGCCCAGGGCAAGCTTGGCTTCGAGGGCGGCATTCTTTGCCTTGCCGAAGAAGCTGTCGTTGTTGCCGGAGATGGCGCCCATGCCGTCAGACTCGCTGCTCTGCATCAGAACAGTAACGATTACCACCAGAGAAGAGATAATCAGCAGGATGTTCAGGATAATCTGTAAAGCACTCATCGTAAAACCTCCTTGAAATGGACAAATGTTAGTTTATCATACGAATCATGGAAAAGCAAGCTTTTTTTTGATGTAAGGCGAATTTTGTGTCCAAAGCCGGAATCAGGTGAATGTGACGTACTGATCCTTGGGCTTCACGGCAGGGACGGCATCGATCTGCATCAATGCGACCATGTCGTGATCCTGTGCCTTGTTATAGACACACTGAGCTTTTGCGGTGAGCGTATACCATTTGGTGGAAGAGGGCTTCAGGTCTCCGCGGCAGAGCAGGGACAGGTTCGCGATATCATTCGCACAGCAGGTCATGGCAAGACGGCCGAAACGGAAGAAGCCTGCCGGAACACCCTTGTCGGGGAACACCTGGCCTTTGATCCGGATGGTCTTTTCATCATAGCGGTTGGGGTGATCCATCGCATCCAGGTAGAACAGCCCGTACTGCTCATCAGTGATATTGATGATGTCTGCCTTCATGTCGTAAGGCAGGTCTTCATCGGATACACCGTCATCAGTATGCCCGTCGGTGAACTCGAACAGGATCGTTGTCGTGTTGTTCATCGCACGCAGCTGCCTGCGCCATGAGCTGATCGGCATTCCGTTCTCAACACGGTTGAAAAGGATCAGGTCACTGTTCTGCATCGGATCCGTCATCAGCTGGCGCATGTTGTTCATGTAATTATCATAAGTTGTTGCATCGACCATGGTAATCACCTGGACCAGTTCCCAGCGCGGGGGAAGCTGCATGGTGTTGAGCTTTGCAAACTTGAACACATTGTTGTATTCAATGATTACGCGCTCCGGACGGTACTGCCTGTTCAGCTCCACAAAGAGCTGAGGCTTCATGTCTTCCTCACTGTCGACCATGTGAACGGTGACACGCTTGGCAGCCAGTTTCTGCTCATCGTATTCTTCCATTCCTTCCTCGCATACGATGACCAGGGTTTTCTGACCGCGCGAAAAGCTGTCGTCGTCCAGCATGTTGTGGACAAGCGTGGTTTTCCCGCTGTCAAGGAATCCTGCAACGAGATAGATTGGGATAATCTGATCGGGTGCCCGCATTTCGTTCTCCTTATACGCCAAACAGCTGGTGCAGCGCGCCTTCGTCAATATGCGTGCCGATCACGCACAGACGGCCGGTATAATCGGCGCTGCCGTAACGGATCTCGGTCTCACCGGGTACATAGTCGAAGTGCAGCCAACGGCCGTCCTCGGCCTGTACGATGCCCTTTGCACGCAGGATCGAGCCATATTCTTCTTCGTCAGTAAGCTTGCCGAGCGCCTCGCGAAGACCTTCTTCGGTAAAGCGCTTCGCGGTCTCAACACCGATGTTGTCGAACACTTCATCAGCATCATGGCCGTGATGATGGTGATGATGATGCTCGTGATCGTGATCATGATGGTGATCGTGGTCATGATGATGCTCGTGATGATGCTCATGCTCGTCTTCGTCGTCGTGATCATGATGATGCTCATGATGGTGTTCGTGCTCATCCTCGTCATGCTCATGATGGTGATGATGCTCATGCTCATCTTCATCCTCATCCTCGTCATCGTGATCATGGTGATGTTCATGATGATGCTCATGATCATGATGATGGTGCTCATGCTCGTGCTCTTCTTCTTCCTCTTCGTCTTCATCGAACAGGTCTGCGACAGTCAGAAGAGCGGCCGGGTTCTCGATGGTCTCAAGGATCATCTTCGCATCAAGCTCATCCCAGGGAGTTGTAATGATGCGTGCCTGCGGATTCTGCTCTGCAACAAGTGCACGGCTCTTTTCCACGCGCTCGGCGGGAAGCAGCTGGGTTCGGCTGAAGATAATGGTTTCGGCGCTCTTGATCTGATCGATGAAGAATTCACCGAAGTTCTTCATATAGATGCGGCTGCGGCCGGCATCTACGACAGTAGCGCAGCCGGTCACTTCTAGCTCGGGATGCTCTTCTTTTGCTTCCTCGATGGCACGGCGGATATCGCTCAGTTTTCCGACACCGGTAGGCTCGACAAGGAGACGGTCCGGATGATAGGTATCGATCAGCTCATCGATCGCTTTCTGGAAATCGCCTGCAAGCGTGCAGCAGATGCAGCCGCTGTTCAGCTCGGTTACGGTAATACCGGCATCTTTCATGAAGCCGCCGTCTACGCCGACTTCACCATATTCATTCTCCAGAAGGATGACTTTTTCACCCTTCATGGCGCCTGCAATCAGTTTCTTGATCAGGGTAGTTTTACCTGCACCCAGGAATCCGGAGATAACATTGACTTTAACCATGAGTTTCACTCCTTTGAATTAATTGGCATAGATTATATCCTGAACAGCACCCTCACCCTCGATATAAGGGTTAAGAGTGAAGGGGGTATCATCCTGTAAGCGTTTCATGACATCCTGCGCTTCTTCTCCGGTGACCGGAGTCGGCTGATAGTTGTTGCTGGGGGATGTACCAGATTCATGGAACGGATGAATGGTCAGCTGTGAGGAATATAGCTCGTTCTGACTGAATGTCAGGCGGACTTCCATCACGGCAGTGGGATTTGCTGCTGCCTTGGCCTCCTTGTTCCCGCCAAAGCTGAAATTGCCAAGGCTGTAGAATATCAGGCGGTTTTTGTAGACTTCGATGCCCTGAAGTACATGCGGATGCGAGCCGACGACCAGGTCTGCACCATAATCGATCGCATGATGCGCAAAGCGCTCCTGATCGTAATCATTATGCCTGGTCTCATACTCTACGCCGTGATGAAGGCAGACGATGATGAAATCAATGCCTTCTTCGTTACGGATACGGGCCATTTCTTTTTCAAGCCAGGTATAATAAGTCTCCATATAATAGCGCCTGAAAGAGAATACGGCAAACCTGATCCCTTTGCGTTCAAAAGTGAAGTAGGTCGTGTTATATGCCCACTGGATGCCGGCGGAATCAAGGTTCTGCTGGCAGTCTCTCAGGCCAACCTGGCCGTAATCCAGCGCATGATTGTTGCTGAGGCTTACACCCTCAACACTGCCTTCGGTCAGAATGTTCACATAGCTGGCAGGACCGCGGAAATTGGTATACAGATCCTTGTTGCGCCCCTGCTTCTTGTCTGTCAGGACACATTCCAGGTTGATCAGGGTATAATCATCATTTGCAAAAAGATCCCGGGCGAGAGCAAGGGGATAGCTGTAGTCATTCCCATTTGCTTTCATGATCCCGACAAAGGAGTCCTCCGCGTTATGCAGCGGTTCATCCGAACCGAGAATACAGTCGCCGGCAAGAGAAATCACGATCTCCACCTGCTCCGTGCCTTCCGCACAGGCGGTGCAGAACGGGACGATCGCTGCTAATATCAGCAGTATGGCAATTAATCTGCGCATTAGTACCTCTTCTGCAAATGAATAACCCGTCTACGATCAGCGCAGACGGGAATGCTTTGGTGCCGGTGGCCGGACTCGAACCGGCACGCCATCGCTGGCGGTGGATTTTGAGTCCACTACGTCTGCCAATTCCATCACACCGGCAAAGTGGCTTGCCGCTTGCAGCCAACGTATATTTTAGTGAAAAGAAGCTGTTTTGTCAAGATGTCAGGCATGAAAACAACAAAAAAGGACGGATAATCCGTCCCTTTGGTCTGGGTGGAGAGATTTGAACTCTCGACCTCTTGAACCCCATTCAAGCACGCTACCAAACTGCGCTACACCCAGATGCATCCGGAAACGAAACAGCATGTTCTGCATGGTCGTTTCCTGACGCCGAATAGTAATATATCACTTTGAAATTGGAATGTCAATATGCCAAATCAGATTTTTCGGAGCTTTCACGTTTTTCGCCGGCAGAACCCGAAAGAGTAAATGAAAGGATGTTTCAGTTGCCGGGCTCCGCAAAACCGAACATGCTGGAGATGTCGCGGTAGGAGGTCGAGTTCTTGACCTTGTTCAGGACATCACCCATAAAGTAAATGGCAACTGTGTTCCCGCCATCCAGGTTCAGTGCGTACTCGCATCCCAATGCCTTCATGCGCTCAGCGAGCCAGTGCATGGTAACGCCCTCTGAGTCGTTAGTGCGCCCCTTGGCAGTAACGATGATATAGTGATACGGTTCAACGCAGCCAAGCGCCATCCGGGGCTCATCGTCTGTATAGCGGAGGACAGACTTGTCATACAGGGACTGGTCGATGACTCCTTCATGGACAAGAATGGGACCGAAGGCGAAAGTATCGATCACTCCCATGTCAAGGTATTCCTGAGCAGTGTGCTCATCACTTTCATAGGTGCGCATCGAACCGTCATCGAACAGGGCAAGGATCTCAAGATACGGCCATTTCTTGTTGCTTGCGGGCATGGATTCGTTTGCCTTGATCTCACCGTTGCGGATGATCACGCCCTGCTTGAGCTTGTTATACCATCTGAAGCCGTAGAAATCGTCACTGATCGCGAAGATGGCATTGTATTGATTCGCAATCTCCTTCGGCTTGAGATAGTTATGACCGTCGGCGCGTGAACCTTTAGCCAGGAATGCCTTCGGCAGCGTTTCGGACGTACAGTGGATGTCCACTTCAAACCAGGTGATGTTCTGGCGCTTGTTGTACATGCGCACGATCTCAATAGACAGGTCCTGGCTGATATAGTACCAGCGTCCGAGATCACGGTTCGAATAAGTGAACGGCTCGGCATCCGGATCGGCAAGGAAGCCTTCCGCGGTACGCTGCGGCATGTCGGGAAGGACGGACGGCGCTATGGGTGTGGAGGTGGGAGCAGTCGTCTTGGACGGTACAGGCGTTGCAACAGGCGTATAGGAACTGTCGCGCGAACTGGCTTCCTTCGGACGATCGGTGGGCACAGGCGTCTCAACCGGCTGTGCTTCGGAGATGCCGAAGATAAGCTCCTGCAGAGCAACGTCCGCAATGCCTGTATCTTCAAGCCCGAGGGAACGCTGGTAATCCTGGATGGCACGGCCCAGGGTCACGTTATACGCACCCGTTTCAGCCTTGGCGTCAAAGAATCCCAGCTCTTTCAGCCGGACCTTGAGAGCGAGCACGTCATCACCGTTGCTGTCAGGGCCGATCGTACGGAAAGTCGAAGTTTCGACCTCCGGCAGTGTACGGACAGCAGACGCTCCTGAACGGACTGCGTCAGAAGAATACAGTAGTTCCTGAAGCGCAGGCGTGGCAATGCCGGTTTCGGGGAGGGAGCAGTTTTTTTCGAACGCTTTTATGCGCTTTGCGGTATCGTCCGTATAGCGGTTATTGAACTGGTTGTTGGTAAAATAGCCGAGCGCATACAGGCGTTCTTTCAGTGCCTGAACATCATCGCCGTAACTGCCGACCTGAAGCGTCCTGTATTCGGAAACGCCAAGCGCGCCGGCGGCATGAGCCGCCAGCGCGAACAGAAGGATCACGATCAGGAGAATTCGCAGAAAGGATCGCATTATTTCTGTACCTTGGTGCTGTGCACTTCTTCAAACAGAGTGTTGTAAACATTCAGCCAGACTTCGTCCATGTCGATGTAGACTTCGCAGCGGGCAAGGATCTCATCGGTCGGATTGGTCACGGGGCTGTTCTGATATTCTTCATCCAGCAGCTTGATTGCTTCCGCGTTCGGGCTGCAGTAGCCGATCGCTTCGGCATTGATGGCGGCAACATCGGGACGGCAGAGGAAGTTGATGAACTTCTCGGCATTCTCCTTGTTCTTGGCAGTCACAGGGATGACGGCACTGTCGATCCACACATTGCTGCCTTCGGAAGGAACGACATAAGCCAGGTCTTCGTTCAGCTCGATCGCATACTGGGCATCGCCGCTGTATACGATGGCGATCGCGGCTTCGTTCGCGACCATCTTATCCTTGAACTCGTCCAGGCCGTAAGCCTTGACCATGCCGGTGGCTTTCTGAGATACGAGCAGGTCGGTCGCGGCGCGCAGTTCAGCATAATTTGTGGAGTTCATGCTGTAGCCAAGCTTGCACAGGGCAATGCCCATAGCGTCACGCAGGCTGTCCATCATCAGGATCTCACCGGCATACTTTTCATTCCAGAGCACATCCCAGGTCTGCACATCGGCTTCATCCACGATCGTGGTGTTGTAAAGGATGCCGAGCGTACCCCACATGTAGGGAACATTGTGCGCGTTGCCGGGGTCGTATTCGCAGTCACGGAAGTCTTCGCGCAGGTACTGCACGTTCGGGATATTGTCATAATTGATCTCTGCAAGCAGGCCCTTCTTCATGAGGCGCTGGACGCAGTATTCAGAGGGGAATACGACGTCATAGGCGCCGGGGTTGGCTTCCAGGGAGATCATCATTTCCTCATTATCGGTAAAGCGCATATAGTTTACCTGGATACCGGTTTCTTCGGTAAACAGATCAAGAGCTTCTTCGGCAATGTATTCTTCCCAGTTGAAAACGTTGACGACTTCGTCGGCCAGAGCGCAGACAGGCAGCAGCAGAGCGGCGATGAGGAGAGTGCAGATGAGCTTTTTCATGTCATTTACCTCCAATGAAATACTGTGGCTTATTCCTTACTGTCGGCCGTGCGGCGGTTAACAACCAGCAGCAGGACGAGCAGAACGATGAACATAAGGGAAGACAGAGCGTAGTATACGGGACTGATGCCAAGCTTGGTGGCGGAATAGATCAGGGTCGAGAGATTCTGCACAAGCGGGTTGGTCGTGAAATAGCTGATTGTAAAGTCATCGAGCGAGAGGGTGAAAGCAAGCAGTGCGCCAGTTACGATGCCCTGTCTGCATTCGGGAATAATAACATGCGTCAGCGCATAGGTGGGTGTAGCGCCCAGATCCAGGGCTGCTTCATAGGTGTGCTTGTTCATCTGCTTCAGCTTGGGCAGGACGGACAGGACCACATACGGAACGTCAAAGGTGATATGGGCCAGGACCATGGTGACAAAGCCGCGTTCGACACGGGTGAAGATGAAGAGCAGCATGAGCGATACGCCTGTCACGATATCCGGCATCGTGTTGGGCAGGTTTGTAACGGTCATCATCAGGGCCTGGGGGCGTTTCTTCATGCTGTAGATGCCGATCGCAGCGAGCGTGCCGAGCAGTGTGGCGCAGATGGTGGCGATCACGGCAACGGAAACGGTCACCCACAGTGCGTTCATGATCGAGGCATTTCCGAACAGATCAACATACCAGTGAAGGGAGAAGCCTTCCCACTTGGCACGGCTCTTTCCGCTGTTGAACGACTGGACGATCAGTACGACGATCGGAGCGTACAGGAACAGCAGGATAAGCGCAAGATAGGATTTCTTAAGGAACTTTTTCATGCGATCCCACTCCCTTCTCCGTT
>JAFZPO010000274.1 GCA_017550305.1 Clostridia bacterium | reverse complement strand
TTCTGATCCTGGACGAAAACGACCGTGTCATCCTGCATTCTCCTTCTGAACAGGAGATCCCGGCCAATCTCTTATATTCCGTGTCCGATGGAGAGGATAGGATCTCGGTCAAGCTGAATGGTACAGCTTACCTCGGCACCATGACCGTTTCCGATGTGAATGGCTGGAAATACGCTCTTATATCGCCGGTAACACAGTTCTGGGCTCGGCGCGACTATGTGACTGAGATATCAATAATAGCTATTGCCGCGGCCCTCAGGACCGGTCTGCTGCTGAGCGTGGTTTTATCTCGGCGCAATTACCGTCCCATTGCACGTACGCTTGACCTGATCAGCGGCGGCAGCGTGGAAGGCGAGAATGAGTTTGAGCTCATTCAGAACGCGTGGCTGGAAATGCAAAGCAAAAAGGAACGCATAGAGCATTCCCTAACCACGCAGAACGACATGTTCCGCCGCCACTACCTGCTCTCCTATATCCAGGGCACAGACAGCCTGCTCCCTGAGCCGGACATGCAGTCATTCTTGGGTATCGACACTGCCGGCAGGCGATATGCTCTGATCGGGTTCATGCTCGCGGAAGGCGAAGAGGAAAACGAGCGTGCTTACGCGATGGAACGCGATATTTGCTTCTCGCGCATAGAGGATCTGTTCGCGAGGGTGTTTATCGGGGACTGCACGGGCCTGAATCTGCAAAGCGCGCAGATCCAGACCTGGCTTTTGATCCTGGACGCCACACGTTCGGAAGACTTTGCGTCTATGGCAAACGAAAAACTGGCTTATGTCCTCTCAGAGGCCAGAACGCCAGCCGGAATGCGCGTATCCGCTCTGGTAACGGAGCCGGTGGATAGATTCGAAGATCTGCGGCCGGCATACGCAAATATGCTTGCGTTCATGGAATACCAATATGTAACCAGCGAAAGCGGCATCGTGCATATAAGCGGGCAGGCGGGTATAGATACGGCAGACCCGGCACGCATCCTGGCGGAGGCGCTCGAGGCCAAAAGATACGCGGACGCATCGTCACTTTTGCCTACGCTGATCACGCGAGGAGACGGCATTCAGACGTGCAGGCTTTCCGCAATGGATCTCTTGTATAAGCTTGTCGTGTCCGCGGGAACGAACCACGTCAGCCCGTCAGACACCGAAAAGGCCATGCAGGCCGTCGCACAGGCCGACTCAGAAGAGGACGTCATGCGTGCGATGGACTGCTTTTTGAGACGTCGCTGCGACGTGGATACCGAGGATACAGCGATGATCGAAGCGCGTGACGAGCTTTGCCCGCAACTGGAGGAATACATCCACGCCCACTACAAAGACGTGAATCTAAGCCTCGGCATGATCGGAGAAGCTTTCGGCCTCACGCCGAAATACCTCTCCACGCTGTATAAGTCACGCACCGGACGAAGTCTGCTGGAGTTCATCAATGCTGTCAGGATCGAACAGGCGCAAAAGCTGCTTTCCGTTCCGGGTATGACCATCGCCCAAGCCGCTGAAGAAGTAGGCTATGCCAGCGTAAAAACCTTCCGGCGGGCATATGTACGCGCGGAAGGTGAGAACCCCGGCAAACATAAAGGAGAATAGGATCTCTGCCGTTGTGATCTGCACTCATTAGCTGGGGCAATCAGACTATTAGTATAAAAACTATCTTTTTTCGATTTTGGTCGATTCGGTGATTTTGCTGCTGTTGACTTTGCAAAATCGGGATGATAGAATACAAGCAATTCGATCAGGAGGGCAGTATATAGTGAAACAGCATACAACAAATACGCTGCTTACCCGCCTGATGCTTTTGACATCCGCGGTCATACTGATCGTAGCCGTTATTGCGGCCAGTGTTTCATATGCTAATCTACACGGTGAGATCAAGATCGCAAATGAGTCATATTACGAGAAGCGCTTTGAGAATGCCTGCGGGCTGTTGGACCAGCGCTTTTTTCAACCTATGATCTCTGTCAGGTCAGAAATAGCGACGCTGAAAAACTGGAAAGATACTCTCGCCACATTATCTGTTCCGCTGTCTTCACAAATACCGATCAAAGATACGCACACATCTCTCAAGCAGAAACTCGAGCTCGAATCTGACCTTGCAGATATAGCTGTATACAGTCCGCAAAATGCATTTATCATCTCTGCGCTTTCGGGTGTCAGTTTTTTGAACAGTGCTGCCGTAACAAGACCATTTGACCGTGATTGGGTTTCACAGCTTCAAGGGATGTCAGCTTCAGATGTTTCGCTCTGGCTGCCGGCTCGCAGTTTTCCGCAGGGTATAGGCGTGCACGGAGACGTGCTTTCTTATGTGTGCAAGCTTAACCTTTCGTCGTCTGGTGGCAAGATCATGTACTTGTGTCTCAGCACACCTGTAGAACACTTCAGCGATATCGTAAGCCTAAGTACAGGCGAAAAGCTCTTTTTAGTGGATGAATCCGGTTCGACAGTACTTGGAGATGGGAACCAGCCGAACAAACTGGGCATTTCGGCATCGCCGTTGTTATATGATGGCTTTTACTGTATGAAAATGCCGTCATCCTATTCACCTTGGTATTATGTCATGCAAATCCCAGCCGCTATTTACACGAATTCCAACAGCGCATTCATCCTGCGCATGGTCACTACTGCGCTGCTGGTTCTGGCTGTGATGGTCCTGATAAGCTACATTTTCATTCGCAGGCTTACTTCTCCGTTTTCAGCCATGCTCGAGGACGCGCGCCGGCTGAATACCGAAAAATATGAACGCCAGTCCGGAGACATGCATTTTGTTGCCGAGACATTCCGAGAGCATATTTCCGCAAGCGAGGCATTGAGGGAACAACTGCTTAAACACAGTAGCAAACTGAGGCGAAGCTTTCTTCTGGCTCTGCTAAATGGAAACACCATGTCGCTCGAAGAAACTGATGAATACCTGGAATTCCTTGATATAAACTTCAAGCATACATCGTTTGTTGCTCTTATCATATATCGCATAGGTTCCGAATTTGAATCGCTGGATGAATTGCGTATAGAAAACATGATCGAGCGGATCAACAGCGATGAACTGCAGCTTTTCAGCGCCGGAGCCTATGGTCAGGCAATGTACTATCTTGTTGCTTTTTCAGATGCCTCAAAAATGCGTGAGATACTTGAAACGATCCCTGCGATGCTCAAATCTTCCGTTTTTGAATACGATACTAAATTGAGTATAGGTCCGTCGGTAGACGGGATAGAGCAGATCGAGGTATCGTTCCGCAGCGCGCTGATGGGTGAACCGCCAAGCGATGCCTTTGCCGTATCTGACTATACTTCGTCCACTGATGCCGGGCATGCGGAATGCGCGCGTAAAGCTGCTGAGTATCTGGACGCACACTATGTGCACGACGTATCTGTTGACGAGATCGCGGATGCGCTCGGCGTCAGTCGTTCTTTCCTGAGCCGCTGCTTCAAGGAAGCGCACGGCATGACAATACTTGAATATCTGCTGGGCGTACGCATGAAAAAAGCGCTTGGACTGCTTGACGAGACGGATCTAAGTATAAACGAGATCTCTGCGCGCGTGGGATTTAATAATGCTAACTACTTCTTCCGGAAGTTTAAGGAAGAATTCGGTCTTACACCTACTCAATACAGGACTGAAAAAACTAGGCTGTGAGCACAGCCCCAAATGTATAGTGTCACGGAGCAGGTTTGTTCAGTCTTTTGTTAATTTTATAGTTGCATGGAATTGTTAAATCGTGTACATTCGAACCGAAAGGCAGGTGTACACGATGTCTCATGCGCCTGGATCAAAGCGTCGCTCCCAGTGG
>JAFZPO010000273.1 GCA_017550305.1 Clostridia bacterium | reverse complement strand
CGTGTACAACCGGTTCGACGCTGCGCTCGAGACGGCGAAGGAAGCGGGCGTGACCAACGGATTCGACTCCATCACCTATGTGCTGGACTACCTGCCTGCGGTCGTCATGTCGCTGTTCGGCTTCCTCGTGCGCTTTCTGGACTACTTCAGCCTGCTGCCGATGGCGCTGGAGAGAGTGAGCCCGTTCCACGGCTCGCTGTTCATCACGTCGATGGGGAGCCTCGGCATCCCGCCGATCTACCACCATCTGTACGATTTCGGCACCGTGCCCGTATTCATCGCGTTCGGCCACAAGTACACGAAGTACGAGCTGAACAAGGAAGGGCAGACCGAGGCGAAGAAGTACATGGACTACAAGGTCGTGTGCGACGAGGGCATCTGCGACGGTTTCTACTATGCGACCGCCATGAAGAAGCTCAAGTCCTACATGTCCCACCCTGAACGGCTGGACGTGCCGCCCGCGGAGATCGTGGAGGATGCAGAGTAAAAACAGAATAAAAAAGAGGCCTGCTGCGTGCAGGCTTCTTTTTGTCTGCTATTTCAAGGTCTGCAGATACTGCTCCATGGCGGCCACCATGCGCGGTTCTTTTAACAGGAACGCGCAGTAGGGGGCTTCTGTTTTCAGAATCAGGCAGCGGTTTCCCGGATCCAGGTAGATCTCTATGTATCCTTGCTGATAAGAGAGACAAGAATCGTCTGATTTGAGGAATCCGCTGCGCAGCGCTGCCAGATCGCTTTCTTTCTCCAGTCTGGAGATTTCCATCAACGGCCGGCAAAGGGTCAGATACGCGTTGAATTCCTGCTGCAGCGCTTCGATCGCTTTTGGATCTGTGACGTAGGCGTTCACACCGTCTTCCGCCTGGCCCTTGACGGAGACAGCCGTGATCGCCGCCTGCTGCGGCGCCACAAAGATCGTCCTCCGAAGGACGCCGTCCCGCAGATTTGGATAATACCAGGGTTCGATGGCGCCTGTCATATAGAGCGGTATCCAGTTTTGCACGGCTTCCCACATTTCGTTCGCATCCCGGCTGATGGAATGAATGATACGGATCCGGCCTCCGTTTGCGATGAGCCTCATCATCAGTCCGGCCCACGTTTGGAGAAAGGCGGGATCTTCCGTCATCCATTCGATATCTTCTTCGGAACGCAGCAGAACCGTCTGAGGTGCGCCTGTTTCGCAAAGCATTGTCAGGAAGTTGATGACGCAATCCCTGCGTCCCGAATTTCCGTAGTAGTAAATCGCGGCGGCTTTGGTTCCTCCGGTTGCCTTATATTTTCCGGAGGCCGACTTTGCTGCAGATCCATCTGCCTGCATTGCGGTGAGAAGCTTGGATACGGGATTCTGTTCTGCTTTTTCTCCTTTCAGCCAATGCCGAATGAGCGCAGCAGCTTTCTTTTCGTCTTCCGGCCAGTATCCCTGCGGCGACAGTTCCTGCGCAGCCGCTGTTTTCTGATAATCTTCAGAGATCGCACGGGCGAAGTACAGTCCGGCCGGTTCGATAAAGGGCTGACCCTTCGGCAGGCCCCGCTTGCCGCTGCGGATGCGGCTGATGTAGGACGCGTCGAAATGCAGCGCCCGGCCGAGTTCGCTGTTGCGGGTATTTGTGAGGGTCATGAGGAAATCGATCTTTTCTGCGAGCGTTTTTGCCATGGAAAGCCTCCTTGCAAAATGTTCCTGTGACTCCATTATATAACCCCGACAGGGGATTGTACAGAAAAAGTGGCACGTTTCGTGCCTGAAATTGGCATTGCCAGTTTTCCGACTTCTGGGACAGATGTTGATGTTTTTATTACAATGAAATTGGAGCAATTTTTGCTGTTGTTATTGTTACTATTTCTGCTTTCTGGAAAGAAGGAGGATTTGCTTATGAGGAAATTGTTGAGTTTATTGCTTGTCCTTGCATTATGCATAGGACTTATACCATTGACGGCGGTACCGGTGTTTGCAACAGATTACGATCTGTGGGTCGGCGATGTGCAGGTGACCAGTGATAACGCATCGGATATCCTGGGCGACGGCACAGCTAGTTATAATGAAAGCAAAAACACATTGACGTTGAACAATTGTGCCGTCAACGGAGAAGGGCATAAAGACGAATCAACGACTAATAAGAACGGCGTTCTGTTTTCAGCGATGGATGATCTTACCGTCGAATTGGTTGGACAGAATGCCTTGATCGGCTTCAACGATACATCAGGTGAAGTTTATCACGGTATTAAAGCAAAAGCGCTGACAATCAAAGGCGACGGAGATCTCGTCGCAACCGGCGGGGCCGCTAACGATGCGTATTCATATGGTATCTATGCGGACACGCTGACAATTGACAGCTCCTATGTAGGAACGCTGGTTGCTACCGGCGGAGACGGGAGTCTTGATACAAACAGCAGCAGTGCAGGCATTCTTGTGGACGGTTCTCTTGAAATCGGTGGCGGAACAGTTATCGCAACCGGAGGAACCACGGGGAAAAGCTACGGTATTAAGATCAACGGAACGGCATACAGTGCGATCTCAGGAAGCCGTATGTACGTTACTGGCGGCATACTTATCGCACAAGGCGGTAATGGCGGCAGCACAGCCAATAGCGCATCTTATGGCATTTACGATGCTAAAACAGATAATGACGAAGGATTATCTTTCGATGGAAGCAACGAAGGTATTGTTATCGCCCGTGGAGGATTTGTAAACGGAAGCACGTCCGGGACGCGTCTTGCGACCAATCTTGCTCCATTCCTCACAAAAATGAATAGCTACAGCAATGACGCAGGGACTGTTTACGTACCGAATGAGAATTGTGGCTGGACTATGGAGGCGGATATTTCAAAAGTCCTCGATGATCTGCAGACCGGGAACGTTCTTTGTATCAATACATATTCGACTCCACTGCAGCTGAATGCAGCGGAAATCAATACTTATGGTAATACAGCATTCTTCGTTAACTTCTATGAAGGCGGAGAATACGATGATGCTTTAACTGGTTTGACTCTTTCTGCTGAGAATGTTTCGATAAGCGGCGGAGGCAAACTGGTCGCTATCGGCGGCATCTCCACCTGGTTATATCAGGGCTCTGATCCTTACGGCAGCAGTTGCGGCCTTCAGGCGAAGAATATGACAGTAACATCTGCAGAAGTTATTGGCGTAGGCGGTCCCAGCAATCATTCCAGTACTGGTCTTGGAAATGAATCGAATGACCTGTGTATTGCAGCTGGCGGTTCTGCCAAGGTGACTGGTGTCAGCGGATCTATTTCGGTTACTTCAAACTCGTTCCCTGATTCAACAATAGGAATACTGTGTTCTTGGGACGGTACTATGGAAATCTCCGGAACAGCAAAGATACTGGGTGTCGGAGGAAGCAATGAAATAGGTTCCAGCACTGGAATAGGAATCGGCACAACTCTTTCCATGAGCAATGGTACTTCACTTCTGGGTGCCGGTGGATATGCGGCAAGGGCAAGCCGAGGGATTTCCGCCGGGGATACGACAGTTGTATCTGGTACGCTTATCGGAATAGGCGGTCGAGGAACGGCAGACAGCCAGGGCATTTATAAACGCAGTAATACATTTACGGTTAATGATGGAGCAAAAGTGACGGCTTTAGGCGGCGAAAGCGCTAAATCATGCGGTCTTTATGGGGCTACAGCTAACGAGTACTGTAAACTTGACGTGAAAGGCGGTGATTTCAGGGCTGCCGGAAGGACGTATGCTATTTATGCACCAGATGATGAACCTTCTCTGGTTATCGGCAACGGCGTTGTTCTCAAGGGTTATACTGATTACGCCGGAACACAGGGAGAATCGGATGTGATCAGCGGTACGTACATGCAGGATCTGGCTTCATCTGGTATCAAATGTATCAAGAATGGCGCTGTTGGATATGATCTTTACGTCGGCAGCGTGCAAGTCGATGAAACCAACGCATCAGATGTGCTGGGGGATGGGAAGGTGAGCTATGACCCGGACAGCAACACGCTTACGCTGAATAATGCAATCATCACTGGCGGAAGTGAAAATACAAGCTACTATGGATGGGGTATCTGTTATCGTGGCAGTGATGACT
>JAFZPO010000272.1 GCA_017550305.1 Clostridia bacterium | reverse complement strand
GCCTCCTTTGCTTGCTGAGCGTCGCGCTTGTTGCGCCACTGGATCAGCTTGGTGGAGATATAGGCAGGGTTCTGCTCTTCGTTCAGGGAACAGGTGCGGACAATCGCCTTGCGCCCGTTCTCGCCTTTCTGGACCTTGACCGTGACCGTGAACAGGCCGTGATCGGTGCATATGCATAAGGCCTGGTCCGAACCGTTCGTCAGCCTGACATAACCTGCGGAAAGATCATACTTGCGTCCGCAGACAGGACAGGGCGGGGTCAGGGTATAGCGGTTGTTGAGCGGGTTTGTCGTGCGGCCGATGGAGATGATCTCACACTTTTCCTTCTGTGGCGCATGCTGCTCATGCGTAAGCTTGCGTGCTGTCTGGGGGAAGCGGAGCACATCCTCGGGAGACGGGAATTTCTGGAAGACCAGCGCAGTATAATATGCGTCATTGAGAGCGTTGTGGAAGGGAAGGCTCTCATCCGGATTGATCTCAAAGTGCTCCATTGCGCTCTTGAGGCCCGTGCGGTTCTTCGTATCCCCGGCCAGTTCACCGTACAGACGCTGCATGTCGTACATGGGCGGGAAAGGCGCGGTGCAGCCGAAAAAGTCCAGGTTCTGCTGAAGTACGGAGATGTCGTCACAGCCCCAGGTCAGAATGACGCAGTCTTCCCCGCACCAGCGGCGGAAGCTTTCCGCGGCATCCGCAAACTGCGGCGCATCGCAGAGGTCTTCCTGGGAGATGCCCGTGATCCGTTTGATGCGCGGATGCAGCTTGACGTAATGTGTCGGCTGAATGAGCTGGTTGAAGCTATCGGTGATCTTGAGCGCACTGTTCAGACGGATCGCGCCGATCTGGATCATTTCAAAAAGCAGTTTGCTGCCGACGGCCTTGTATGTACTGCTGTTATAGGAGAGGGGCTGGTTCCATTCCAGGTCCAAAACGATATAGTCCATGGGGTTCAAAAATCCTTCCGATCTTGATCAAGCCTGTATTTTCCGAATGCCTTTTCGATTGAAAAGTGGATCTTGCCGCGCGTTGTGAGAAGCCATACGGCAACCGTAACGCAGAAGGCAGGGAGACCGAAACGCAGGCAGAAGAGCGCGCCTGCCAGCATGACGGCAGCCCAGAGCACGAACATGTTGCGGTAATCGCGAGCCAGCGCGGTACGGTCATACTTTTCCTGTTCTTCCCTGGACAGCGTATTGAACCCGCTGATCAAAGGGGTCGCCTTTTCCTTGAGCACAGCAAAGATCACTGCGAAAACGAAAAAGACGACGCCGCAGGTCACACAGGGGACTGTCCAGGTCATGGTTTCCGTCATAGCTCTTCCCTCAGATACCGCGCGGCACTGTCGCCTGCCAGCGCGCCGGTAGAGAACGCGATCTGCAGGTTGAAGCCGCCTGTGAACGCGTCCACGTCGATCATCTCACCGGCAAAGAACAGGCCGGAGACCTTTTTGCTCATCATGGTCGAGGGCACGATCTCGCGGACTGAAACACCGCCGCTTGTGATCACGGCTTCATCCATCCCGCGCGTGCGGGTGACATGCATCGGCAGCGCTTTCAGTGCGGAAACGATGCGTCCGCGCTCCGCGGCGGAGACCTGTGCCGCCTGTTTTTCGCCGTCCACCGCGCAGATCGCGGGGAACAGGTCCGCCATGCGCGAAGGCAGCAGTGCGGGAAGCAGGTTGCGCAGGGCTTTGCGTGGCGAGGTCTGGAACTCACGCAGCAGACGCGCGTCGAGCTGCTCGGGAGACAGCGCGGGCTTCAGGTCCAGCGACAGGCTCACGTCCGCCCAGTTCTCGCGTGCGAGCACGCTGGACAGCGTCAGCGTCAGCGGTCCTGAGATGCCGAAATGCGTAAACAGGAGCTCGCCCTGCTCGCGGTATTTCATCTTATCATGAACAGCAGCGGTGAGGCAAACGTTTTTCAGCGAGAGCCCCTGCAGCTGCTTTGGCCAGTCCTCGCGGACTTCCAGCGGGACAAGCGACGGGAGCGGGTCTATGATCGTGTGCCCGAGCGCCTGCGCATATCGGAGCCCGTCGCCGCTGGCGCCGGTCAGGGGATAGCTGAGCCCGCCCGTAGCGAGTACCGCGCAATCGCATGGGATCACGCGCATGCCGCCGGCGTCACGGACGCGTACGCCTGTCAGATGCCCGTCTTCCGTTTCAAGGCCGATCACTTCGACCTGCAGCTTCAGCGCTTGTCCGCGCAGCGCATTGAGCAGCGCTTTTGAGACATCGCTGGCATGATCGCTGACCGGGAACACGCGGTTGCCGCGCTCGACCTTGGTCGGGCATCCGAGCTCGTTCATCAGCGCCTGCAGCGCATCCGGCGACAGGAAACGCAGTGCCGAATACAGGAACCGCGGGTTGCGCGGGACGTTCTTCAGAAAAGTATCCAGGTCACAGGCATTGCACAGATTGCAGCGCCCTTTGCCGGTGATATAGAGCTTCTTGCCGAACTTCTCGTTTTTTTCCAGCAGGGTGACGCGTGCGCCGGCGCGCGACGCAAACAGCGCGGCAGAAAGGCCCGCCGCGCCGCCGCCGATAATGATCACATTATTTTCCTTCATTCATGTATACGCTGTACGCGTCCCAGACTTCTTCCAGTTGCTTGAAGCGTGCTGCCAGTACTTCACGGTTCTTATGTCCGAGCGCCACGATCAAAGCATTGATCACGCTCATGGGCGCGGCCATGGAGTCCACGAACGAGGCCATGTCCGTATGCACGGAGAGGCAGATATCCGCGGCATCGTGCAGCGGACTCATGGGTCCGTCCGTAATGCCTATGACCTGCGCTTTGCGCGAACGCGCGAAGGTCATGGCTTCAATGGTACGGCTGGAGTAGCGGGGGAAGCTGATGCCGACCAGCACATCCTCCGGCTCAACGCGTGAAACGGCCTCGAAGACATCGGTACTGCCCGCGGCGATCACGCGCACGTCATCAAAGATATAGTGCAGATAGTAGCCGGCGAACTCCGCGAGCGGGGCGGCGGAACGCAGGCCGAGGATAAACAGGCGCTTGGCACCGGAGATGGCATGCACGGCAGCCAGGAAAGCCTGGTTGTCGATCTCCTCGATCGTGGAGCGGATGTTCTGCATGTCAGCCTTCAGTACGGTGGAAAGCACATTCTTTTCCTGAACATCGGAGGACATCTCAAAACGCTGTGAAGCGGTCAGACGGTGGCGGACCAGTTCCTGCATGCTGTGCTGCATTTCAGGATATCCTTCATAGCCCATCGCGACAGCAAAGCGCACCACAGTGCTCTCGCTGACCTGCGTCATTTCCGCCAGCTTGCCTGCAGTCATATAGACAGCCTTGTCATAATGCTGGTTGATGTAGTCGGCGATACGGCGATGGCTTTTGCTCAGTTTGCATCCGCTGCGGTTGAGCCTTGCAATGATATCCTGCTGGTTCTCCTGCATTCCTGCACCTCCGTTGTGTGGTCTGTCTGTACTTTGGTATTATAGCGCCCTTATAGATGAAACGCAAGTTCAGGGGGCCAGATCGGGGAAGTTGGCTGCGAGCCAGCACATGTCATCCTGCATCGGGCCGAGAAGCGAAAGCACAGGATGGCCTTCCTCGAGCAGCGCCATGTCCGTCCCGGGACGGTGCTCCTCGACTTTCAGGCCGCCTTCGAGCCAGAAATAGGTCGCTCCGCGCGGGCTCGTGCGGCGCTCATAGGTGTCCAGGTAGAAAGCGTCGCTCATCGGCGCCAGCCGGAGCGGTTTCCACTGTTCCGGCGGGAGCGATGGCGCGTTCAGGTTGAGCAGGCCCAGCCGCGGCAGCGGGACATCCTTCATGCGCTCGGCCAGCGTTATGGCCAGGCGAGCCAGAGCGAGGCGTGCCGCCTCATCCGCGTGGAAACGGATGGATACGGCCATGGCGGGCATGTTGCACATCCTGGCTTCGCGTGCGGCGGAGACGGTGCCGCTGTAATAGGTGGCCGTGCCCGCGTTCTCGCCGTTATTAATGCCGGAAAGCACGAAATCGATGGGCGCATCGCTGAGCAGCCGGCCGAGACGCGTGCAGTCGGCCGGCGTACCGGCTACGGCATAGGCCCTGGCATTCTCCCAGGGCATCTCGCGTACGATCAGCGGCGCGGACAGCGTCAGATGATGGCTGACCGCGCTCTGCTGCGTCTGCGGTGCGCAGACGGTCACGGTATGCCCGCGCTCCAGTGCAGCAATGCTCAGCGCTTTCAGGCCGACGGCCTCGATCCCGTCATCATTGGTCAGTAGAAAATGCATGACAGCTGTCCTTTCCTCAGAGTTTCGGCAGGAATATCCGGATCACTTGACGAACAGGTCGTCGCGCAGCCGGTACAGCGTGCAGCCGCGGTTCTTCATGCAGATCGCGTTCACGAACCATTCAGCGGTGCGCACCGCGTCATACTGCATGTATCCCCAGTGATAGCCGTTTATGTTGTCGTTCTTCATATTGCTGTCCGTCCAGTGCACTTCATCGGTGACAGGGTCATAGTCCGCAATGAAGAGCAGGCTGTGCGGGCCGTTTCCGTAATAGTAGTTGCCTGCCATCTGGAAGAAGTCGCCGGTCTGAACGCTTTCTAGGACCGCGCGGCAGGCAGCCATGTTTTCTTCCTTCGACAGGGAGTTGTCATAGCGGAAGAATGCCGCGATCTCAAAGGGATCCCCGTCCGCGGCCGTCTCGATGCGCCATTCGACGCCATAATCATACGGCGCGCAGTTGACCTTGCTGTTGTTGAGCGGCATATGCAGGGGAAGGTCCGGGTATTCCTTCATGGCATAGGCGTCCTTGTACGTGTCAAACATGCGCATGACGAAATTTTTGCAGACGCCGCGGTCCCAGTCCTCCTGTGCCGGCGCGTGATAGTAATAGGGATCATGGAAGTTCTTGTAGGCAAGCGCGAACATGTCCTGGAAGAGCTTCTCGCGCGGGGCAAGGATCTGCACGGTCTGCACGGCCTGCATCTCATACCCGTACTGGTCACGCCCGCCGAAGCCGACGACCGTAACGGTGGCGCCTTCGGTGAACTGATAGGTATCAAACGTATGCGAGATGGAACTGCCTTCCTCTTCGACCGTCAGGGTGAGATCGCCGCAGGTGAAGGTCAGCTGGATGCGCTTTACGTTCCTGCCTTCGGCCTGGACGCGCAGGATGCCACCCGCGTCGTAGGTCTGCCCGCTGCCGGGCGCGACGATGGCTACGCTCGGAGCCGCTTCAAAGGACAGAAAAGAGGTCTCCGTCTCTTCGCCCAGCGCACAGGAAAAGAGAAGAAGAACAGCCGTAAGAAGGATGGATACAATGCGTTTCACGGCAGTACCTCACAATCATTATTTCCGCTTCCAATGTACAGCAACGGGGCTGAAAAGTCAAATAAAAAAGCGGGCCTGAACGGCCCGCTTACGCAAGACTTGATTACTTGATCTCGCACTTGGCGCCAACGGCAGCGAACTGCTCGACGATCTTGGTGGCTTCTTCCTTGGAGACGCCTTCCTTGATGGTCTTGGGAGCGGATTCGACGAATTCCTTGGCTTCCTTCAGGCCCAGACCGGACACGACTTCGCGCACGACCTTGATGACCTTGATCTTCTCAGCGCCGGCTTCGGTCAGCACGACGTTGAACTCAGTCTGCTCTTCAACGGGAGCAGCAGCAGCAGCGGGGGCAGCGCCAGCAGCGGCGACGGGGGCAGCGGCAGAAACGCCGAATTCTTCTTCCAGAGCCTTGACCAGTTCCATCAGTTCGATGACGGACATACCTTTTACGGCTTCAATAAATTCCGCATGAGTCATGAGAATTGACCTCCATTTTATTTTTAGATTGATGTTTGGATTGTCAGGCAGCGATTACTCTTCGCCAGCCTGCTTTTTGCGCAGCGCTTCCAGGAAATAGACCAGCTTGGCCACGGGAGCCTGCAGAGAACCGACCATACGAGCCAGCAGTACCTCGCGCGGAGGCAGTTCGCTCAGGGCCTTTACCTGATCGACAGACAGCACAGCGCCGTCCATCAGACCGGCCTTGACAGCCAGACGGCCGTCGTTCTTGGTCTTGTTGATGAAGTCGTACACGATCTTGGCGGGAGCCACTGCGTCGGTCATGCCGAATGCATAGGCGCTGGGGCCTTCGAGCGTGTGATCCAGACCGGTGATGCCCATATCGTCCAGTGCGCGGCGCACCAGTGTGTTCTTCAGAACGCAGTACTCTACACCCGCAGCACGGAACTGATTGCGCAGCTCAGTCACTTCCTCTACCGTGATGGCGTTGTAGCTGACGACGACCATGCTCTTGGCGTTCTTCAGCTTCTCGCTGATCTCGGCGACCTTGACCTTCTTTGCTTCAAAGTTCTTGCTCATTCTTTTCGTTGCACCTTCTCTCCGGCTGTGTGTAAAAAGAAGCCCCTGTGCATGGGCACAAGGGCATAACAACGATCATGCGCTTGCGCCTCGGCTGGCGGCTTTCGCCTTCAAGTGCTTTCGCACACCTGCTGTCTGTGGCACAGGCTCTTTTTGAGCCGAGAGATATATTAGCATATCCTGCAAGCGATGTCAAGCGTTTTTTTAAACAAAACCGGCAGAAATCAGATGTCCAGGATCCCCAGGATGACGATGCCGGCGACCGTGACCGCAATGGCCCCATAATGCTTCCAGCTGAGCTTTTCTTTGAGAAAGATACGGCTCCAGAGCACGGATGCGACACAGTAGGAAGAGATGATCGGCGCGGAGAAGGCGACATGCGCGCTGTCAGCCAGTGCGTAGATATAGAAGAACTGGCCGGCTGTCTCAAAGACCGCACCGGTATACTTGGGCACCTCCTGGCGTGCGATGAGCTTCTGCTTTTTGATGACCAGGACATAGAACGCGCAGACGAGGCCCATGGCCAGGAACGTCAGTTCGTAGGCTACGTTCGCGGAATCCTCATCCAGCGTTTCGAGCACGATGCTGTCGGCAAAGGTCCCGAGCGCATCCAGCAGGCAGTAGATCACGGGCAGCAGGATGGCCAGAAAGCTCTTGGCGTAGTGATGATTGGAGGCGTCCTGGCGCGCGCGGCGCAGGTCCTCATCCTCATGCGCCTCAATGAACCCGAGCCCGATGACGCCCAGGCACACGAGCGCGACCGCGACCAGGGAGATGGGCGGCAGGTCCTCGCTGAGCCCTGCGGTCGCCAGCGTCAGTACCGCGACGATCGCGCCGGAGCTGTTGCAGATGGGGGAAGAGATGGAAAGCTCGATATAGCGCAGTCCCAGATACCCGATGGTCATAGAAAGGATATACAGGCAGGAGACCGGCAGATAGGTGATGATGATGCTCCAGTTGATCTCAACACCGTTGACAAAGACCTCATATGCCGCATGCAGGCCCATGACCACGCCCACGGCAGTGACCATCTTGAGGTGGCTGTAGCGGTCGCGGCTGTCCTGGCAGCCGATCTTGGAAAAAAGGTCCGAGCCGCTCCAGAATAGCAGGGCGGCAAGGGAAAACCATAACCACATAAAAACAATTAATCCTTTCTGAGAGACCGAAGAGTAATCAGGTGATATTGTGCGGGCGCACCGAAGCGGATGGAGAGCCAGGAAGTGCCGACTCCGTTCGATACGATCACGGGTACGCCCTGTTCTGTCTTCATCCCGCTGTTGAAACGGTTGCCGAAGAAAAAGCCGTACCGGCTGGCAGTGTGCGGGGCGATGCCGAAAATGGAGATCTGCCCGCCGTGCGTGTGCCCGCAGACAGCCAGGTCAAAAAACGGCGGCGTGGACACATCGAATGCCTGCGGGAGCGCATCGGGGGAATGCGGTGCATAGAGGACGAAATCAGCGCTTCCGGCCTGTGCGGCGACTCCGGCAAAATCGGGCGTGCCGTGATTGAAGTCATCTGTCGAGCACAGCGCCAGCGTATGCCCGTCCCGCTTCAGGGTCAGCGTACTGTTCACCAGCGGCGTCACGCCGCGTTCCCGCATCGCGATGATGAACGGTTCCGCCGGGCCTTCGGCGCGGTCATGATTACCGAGCACGGCACAGACAGCGAGCCGTGCGCGGAGCTCGGGAACGACCTTCCAGAAAGCGAGCGCGTGCGATGTATCGTCGCCGTAATCACCGCCGAGAAGCAGTACATCTGCATCCAGCGCGTTCAGGCGTTCCGCGAGATCGCGGACGCGCGCTTCATCGAGCAGCGCCCCGTAATGGATATCGGAAGCATAGGCGATGCGCAGGCCGTCAAAGGCTTCCGGCAGATCCGGTGAACTGACGGTGTATTCCTTCAGGTTCAGCTCTGCTGCTGCACGGAAAGGAGGCAGGTGGCGGAAAAGCCGGTGCTTTGCAAGCGCAGCACCAAGTGCCCACGGCTTATGCGGCGGATGTACGGGTCTCAAACGGCGCATGGCGCATCTCCTTTCCTTTAATGTCAAACATTCTATCATAAACGAAAGGCAGGTGACAATCACCTGCCTGAAAAAACACGATCGGATGCCCCAAAGTGCCGCTGTATTCTATTTTTTCACCCGCTATGTTAAGCAGGCCGGTGCCCTGCAGCCGCTTGCCGCCTTCCCCTGGCATGTCAGAAACACGGGGGCATGACGTCCACGCCTTGACGCGGGCTCCGTTTAATGAAATGTGGGTAAAAACAGAACACTGGCCTGTTACACCCCAGGAACATCCTTTATCTGTATTATAGCCAAGGAATCAGGCAGTGTCAAGCGCTTTTCAGCTTTTTCTGTCCTCTGCGAGGAGCCCGTAATTGCATATGTCTGCCCAGCTTCCGTCAGCGCGCCTGCGCTCCCCGCGGGTAATGCCTTCAAGGCGCATGCCGCACTTCTGCATGACGCGGCCGGAGGCGATGTTCTGGATATCATGGCGCAGGGAGATGCGGTGGAAGCCCACCGTATCGAACAGGTAATCCATGACGGCCGAGAGCGCCTCGGTCATGAGCCCCTGGTTCCAGAAACGCCTGCTCAGGCAGTACCCGATCTCGCAGCTTTCCCTGTCCTCGTTCCAGCGCGAGACCGCAATATCGCCGATGAGCTCGCCTTCGCGCTCGATCCCCCAGTGATAGACGGTGGGACTCTCATAGGCTTCGACCCACATGTCGATCAGCTGCTTAGAGACATCGACCGAGGCATGCGCGTTCCAGGAGAGGAAGGATGCGACCTTCGGATCGCTGAGCCAGTTGGCATACGCCATCTGCTCGTCACCGCTGCGGTAAGGGCGCAGTACGAGACGCGGCGTATGCAGGACCTGGGAACCGGAATGATGCAGCATAGTGTTCTCCTACTTCTTGAGCAGCGGAGCGATGATCGCTTCGAGTGCCGGATAGTCAAGTGATCCGGCTTTGTTGTAGACGATGATGCCGTTCTGATCAAGGACCGCGGTCTGCGGCAGCATCATGGAACCGCCTAGGCTTGTCAGGATGCTGCCGTCAGCATCGAGCGCAAAAGGGATGGTATAGTCATAATCGGAAAGTAATGCCAGCCAGTCATCGGTCAGCAGCGACGCGTGCAGCGCGATGACGGAAAGCTGGCTGCCGTATGTATCTGACAGCTGCTGGAAGTTCGGGAGCTCGGTCACACAGGGACCGCACCAGGTCGCCCAGAAATTGATGACGACAGGCTTTCCAAGATGCTCGCTGAGCCGGAACACACTCCCGTCTGCCGTTTCCACCGTAAAATCAGCACAGCGCATACCCGGTTCGCTGCCGGCGGGAATGCTGCTGTAATCGGACGGGACGTGCTGCGCCTGGTCTTCCCCGCCCGGCAGATTGACATACACAATCACACCTGCCAGAAAGAGCAGGGCTATGCACCAGGACAGGACAGACTTAAGCTTCACGTTTTCCGAACCTCTTCCAATCGATCGCCTTTTCGGGGCAGACATTGCGGCATTCGCCGCACTGGATGCATTCATGGTCGCCGATACTTGTTATATCCATGGGGCAGGCAGCCTTGCACAGGCCGCAGTGCGTGCAGCGCTCCGCATTCACTGTTACGCCAAGAAGGCTCACGCGCGAGAACAGCCCGTAGATGGCGCCCAATGGACAGAGAAAACGGCAGAACACACGGTAGATGAATACGGATAATGCGGCCAGCCCGGTCATGATCACAAACTTGCCCGTGAACAGCCCGTTCAGCAGGGAGAGATGCTCCGTGTTCGCGGGATTTGAAAGGAGGCCTACCGCGCCTTCCAGTGTGCCGGCCGGGCAGATATACTTGCAGAACGCGGGCATCGCGACGCCGCGAGCGGCATAGTACAGGGGAATGGATACCACAAAGACGGCGAGCAGCAGATACTTGATATAACTCAGCGTGTGTGTCACGCGGCTCTTCTTCAGCTTGGGCGTCGGGATCTTGTGCAGCAGTTCCTGGATCAGCCCGACGGGGCAGAGGAAGCCACATACCGTACGCCCGAAGACCAGGCCGAAGAGCATCAGGATGCCAAGGACATAATACGGCGCACGAGTGTGCACTGAGGCCAGCGCGTTCTGGAGCGCGCCCAGCGGACAGGCACCGACCGCGCCCGGACAGGAATAGCAGTTGAGACCCGGTACGCATACGTTTTTCAGCGGGCCGGTATAGATCTTTCCGGATAGGAAGCCCTTGAGATGTGCGTTGTACAGCAGTGCCGCGTAGAGCTGGATCAGACGGCGGCTGCTGGGTTTCAGGCTTTTCAGGTCAGCCAAGGCCGATACACTCCGTACAGATCATAATGGCCTTGATGAGCACGTCGCGCATGCCGCCGTTTGCGATCCCCAGCACGATCATAAGTACGGCAGCAGCGAACAGGAGGATCCGGACCACCCGCTGTGCGGGAAGTCCTGACTTTGGTATCATGGGTCCTGCGGAACGCAGGGCGGTCTTTGAAGCGGGTTGCAGCGTGTTTAGGAGACATCCGAGGAGCGCAGCGATAAGGAAGCCGATCAGTAACGGCGTGGAAACACGCAGCATGGCGGCAATCTTCTCGCGGCTGAAAACAGGGGAAAGGAGCTGCCCGGCAGCATCCCGGTTCCCTGCCGCATTCCCACGCGCCCAGAGCAGGATGCACTGCAAACTCAGCAACAGGCAACAGGCTGCCGCGTATACGGACAGGAATATCTTATACAGATCCCATGCATCGCGCTTTTTCACAGAGCCTGCCTCCTTCGCCTATCTTCCATTCCGGTCATTCCGTGATGACAGACAGATTATACCACATGCGCGCGGAAACTTGAACAGTGCCGTTCTTGAGATGAGCGGTATTACGGGATAGTATCAAAAAAACAGCCGCCCGAAGACGGCTG
>JAFZPO010000271.1 GCA_017550305.1 Clostridia bacterium | reverse complement strand
TCGGTCAGCTGTCCGCCCTCCTCATAACCGACATATCCGGGAGGTGCACCGACCATGCGCGAGACCGTATGCTTTTCCATATATTCGCTCATGTCCAGACGGATCAAAGCGTTCTCGTCGCCGAACATCGCTTCACCCAGTGCGCGGCACAGTTCTGTTTTGCCGACACCGGTGGGGCCCAGGAAAATGAATGAACCGATCGGCCGCTTAGGATCCTGCAGGCCGGCCCTTGCGCGCCTGATCGCCCTGCATACAGCCGAGATCGCCTCTTCCTGCCCGATCACGCGTTCGTGAAGGATTTCTTCCAGTCTCAGAAGGCGTTCGCTCTCACCTTCGGTCATTTTCTGCACGGGGATCCCTGTCCAGGCTGACACGACTTCGGCGATATCCTCGTCAGTAACGACATCACGGCCAGACAGCTTGGTTTTTTCCCACTCGGAACGTTTTTCATCGATCTCCTGGCGCACAAGATGTTCACTGTCGCGCAGGCGGGCAGCGCGTTCATACTCCTGATGATCGATCGCTTCCTGTTTTTCGCGCAGGATATCATCCAGCCTTGCCTGCTGCTCTTTCAGGTCAGGCGGCGCGGTATACGCATGGATACGGACGCGGGAAGCCGCTTCGTCCATCAGGTCAACAGCCTTATCCGGCAGGAACCTGTCGCTGATATAACGGTCGGAAAGCATAACTGCAGCCTGCAGTGCCTCATCCGTAATCCGTACCTTGTGATGCGCTTCATACTTATCCCGCAGTCCGCGCAGGATCTGGACGGCTTCTTCCGGGGTAGGCTCCACGACCGTTACCGGCTGGAAGCGCCGCGAAAGTGCCGCGTCTTTTTCGATATTCTTGCGGTAATCATCCAGTGTCGTCGCACCGATACACTGCAGCTCTCCGCGTGAAAGCGCGGGTTTCAGGATGTTTGCGGCGTCCATGGCACCCTCGCCCTTGCCGGCACCGATGATATTCTGCAGCTCATCAATGAAAAGGATCACATCGCCCGCCGTGACGATCTCTTCTATCAGGTTCTTCAGGCGTTCTTCAAACTCGCCGCGGAATTTTGTGCCCGCAACCAGGGAACCGACATCCAGGGAGATCAGTCTTTTCCCGACAAGTGTTTCAGGGATATTACCCGCAATGATCCTCTGGGCAAGCGCTTCGGCGACGGCGGTTTTGCCTACGCCTGGCTCGCCGATCAGGACGGGATTATTTTTCGTACGGCGGGAAAGGATCTGCACGATGCGTTCAATCTCCTTCTCGCGCCCGACGACCGGGTCGAGTTCGCCTGCCTGAGCACGCACGGTAAGGTCCGTGCAGTATGCAGCCAGCGCGGAATCTTCTTCCTCTTTTGATTCCTGAGTGCGCCGCATCTTTCCCTGGTCTTTCTGGATATGCTCAAGAACGCTGCGTCGCAGTTGTTCCCGGTCGCATCCCGGAGATGTCAGGATACGTGCCGCAACGCCTTCGCTCTCTCCGAGAAGCGCAAGCCACAGATGCGCGCTCGTAACGTACGGATGTCCCAGGCGCTGTGCCTCACGGACGCTGTTTTCCAGCAGTTTCTTGGCCCGCGGCGTCATTTCCATCGGATTCTGCAGTCCGGTACCCTGCCCGATATAGATACGGATCGCGGAACGGATCGCATCTTCCGTCAGATTGTCCGGAAGCGCGGGCACATCGTCACGTGCGACACAGACAAGCGCAAGCAGCATATGCTCCGTCCCGACAAAGGGATGGCGCATGGTCTGTGCTTCACGCTGTGCTACGGACAGGACATCCCTTGCCCGTTCATTAAACTTTGCTGAAATCGCCATTTATGATCCTCCAAGTATTTGACGGACCCGGGCCGCCAGCTGCACTTCCGGCGGTGTATCCTCTTCTGCCGTCGTTCTTTCCCTGATAATACCGAACAGCGCTTCTCTTTCCCTGCTTCCGCATGGCAGCCCGATGTTCAGTATCTCGGCTGTCTGCAGATCCGACCAGATCTTCATGATCTCATTCCTGGTTATGCAGCGCGCGTAGCGGCCGATCGCATATGCGCGCCAGCCGCGGTCTTCCGCGGCCCTGTAGGCAGCATCCGGAATTTCAAGGATCATCTGCTTTTCTGATTCGATCAGATTGTCCGCAGTGCTGAAGAGTACCCTGATCAGGTTCTCTTCGCTCGTTCCCATGCACGCCCTGTTTTCAATCTGGAAGATCCCTTCTCCCAAGCTTCTCAGCGTCATTCCCTGTTCTGCCGAATACTTCACGGCCTGCGGGATGCGGCGAAGCATCTGTGTCAGCGGCAGATGCAGCTGAAGACTTGCGCGCATTCCGGTCCCTGCATCGCAGGGCTTAGCCGTCAGATATCCATACTGTGCATCCTTTGCGACCGGTGCAGTGTCTGCCAGGAGCTCCGCCAATGCCCGGCACTGGCGGAGGCACAGTCCTGCATCTCCTTCTTCAGAATACGCCGTGAGCGTCATCTGGTCCTCGCCCGCAATCGTCAGGCAGAGCCTGCCGTCCCTGCGAAGATAGTGCGCGCACTGCGGATACTCATCTGTCGTATCGGGCAGCAGGGAACATTGCTTCATCCATTCACGTTCCTGCACGGTAAGTGAACTGCCGATACGGTAGTCAAAAATCTCACCGTAACGTTCGAGCGCGGCCATGGACCGTTCGCTGATGTGCCTGACCGCTTCCTCATTATTTGCGGTATCAAAAGGCAGGTCGGCAAAATTGCGCCGCAGGGAGACGACGGCTCCAAGAATCGGATTACTCACCCTCTGCTTCCTCCTCTGCCTTCAGTGCGCGGATCGCATCGCGAAGCTGTGCCGCGCGCTCATAATTCTCCTCATGAACAGCAGAAAACATTTCTTCCCGCAGTTTCTCGATCTGTGTCTTGACTTCACTTACGGGTTTTTCCGTCTGATTCCGGATCTCCTCATGCAGGAATTTCCCATTCAGCCGTTCCATCAGGGGCTGTATGATCGGAGAAAACACCGAATAGCATTCAGCGCATCCCATATGCCCGTTCCTGATCAGTTTTTCCGAAGTCCAGCCGCAGTTTTTGCAGGTGATCGTTTCCTTGGGTTTTTCCATTGTCCCGAGCATTGCCATCTGAGCTGCATACGCATCGCCCTTCTGCAGTTTGCGCATGCAGATCGGACAGACACGTCTGGTAACAGAATGTCCGTTTGCGATCATTGTCAGGACCGCTATGGCATTGCGCTTTTCACATACATCACATTTCATATTGGTTATCTCCGTATAACTCAGGAAGATCTGCGCTGCATCACGGAAAGAAGCATACAGCGCAGAACACGTGCCCTCAAAACATCTTTCATGCTTTCCGGAACAGGCGCCGAAAAAGCCGTCTGGGACGTCGCGGCGATCATCAGATAGGCATCGTCCGCGGTAATCGTTCCATGCTCCGCAAGCTGCTTGCATACGATCTGCGCATCGTTTGCGGAGATCGAGTCTCCGATCCTCTCATTCAGCAGGTATTTCAGCTGGTCGCCGGTTTCCCTCACGATCCGCACGATCCGGATATACCCGCCGCCTCCGCGCTGTGAACTGATCACATACCCGTGATCAGGCGTAAAACGCGTCGACAGTACATAATTGATCTGGGAGGGCGCACAGTGGAAATACTCAGCAAGCTCATTCCGCTTGAGATCGATCTCTTCCTGCTGGTCCTCGACCATCATATCCTTAATAAAACGCTCTATGGCATCACTCAGCCGCATACATCAATCACCTCGTCCGATATCAAAGTCTGACTTACTTTGACTATTAGATGATAACATAATATTCAGGATTGTGCAACTTTATTTTTGTAAATAATATTGACAGTGTGGGTTTATTATGGTTTAATTATTTTCGGCCGAAAAGTTTAGTTATTCTAAACCGGCCACATTATCGGAAGTTTAGTTTTCCTAAACCAAAGGAGGCGCTGTATTTGAATATTGGAGAACGGCTGCGCCGTCTTCGCCTGCAGCGCAGTCTGACCCAGGAAGAACTGGCTGATCGCTGCGAACTGACAAAGGGCTTCATCTCCCAGGTGGAGCGCGATTTGGCTTCGCCTTCGATCGCGTCCCTGACGGATATCCTCGAATGTCTCGGGAGCGATCTTAAATCATTCTTCTCCGAGGTCGATACGGATGAAAAGACTGTTTTCAGCAATGAGGACATGTTTGAGAAGACTGATGATGAAACGCTGAAGGGAAGCATTCTCTGGCTGGTCCCCAGCGCACAGAAGAACAGCATGGAACCGATTCTGATGCAGATCGGGCCCGGCGGTGCCTCTCAGGAGTTCCCGCCTCATGAAGGCGAGGAATTCGGATATGTCCTTTCCGGCACAGTGACCCTGATCATAGGTGAGAGCAAGCAGAAGGTAAAGACCGGCGACAGCTTCTGCCTCCATCCTTCCGCTCCGCATCACGTGGAAAACCGCGGCAAGCGTCCCGTCAAGCTGCTTTGGGTCTCTACCCCGCCCAGTTTCTAATACAAAATTCAATTAGGAGGTTCGTCGGCCATGAGCGAACAGCCCCGCATGATCCATCTGGAGAACATTTCCAAGGAATACGACGGTGTAACCGTCCTCAGCGATATCAATCTTTACATTCTTAAGAAAGAATTCGTGACTCTGCTGGGACCTTCCGGCTGCGGGAAAACGACCACCCTTCGCATCATCGGCGGATTTGAGTATCCTTCGAGCGGCCGCGTGATCTATGAAGGGAAGGATATTACCGACCTTCCTCCCTACAAGCGCCGCGTCAATACCGTATTCCAGAAATACGCGCTCTTCCCCCATCTGAACGTGCATGACAATATCGCGTTCGGCCTGAAGCTGAAAAAGATGCCCCGCGCCGAGATCAACCGCCGCGTTGACAAGATGCTTGACCTGGTCAACATGAACGGCTACGGCAAACGCAGTGTTGATTCGCTTTCCGGCGGACAGCAGCAGCGTATCGCGATCGCGCGTTCGCTCGTAAACGAACCCGACGTGCTCCTGCTTGACGAACCCCTCGGCGCACTGGATCTGAAACTTAGGAAAGAAATGCAGCTGGAGCTAAAGTCCATGCAGCAGCAGCTCGGCATCACCTTCCTTTATGTAACGCATGACCAGGAAGAAGCCCTGACCATGAGCGACACGATCGTAGTCATGAACGCGGGCCGCATCCTCCAGATCGGCACGCCGAAGAACATCTACGATGAACCGAAGAACGCGTTCGTTGCCAACTTTATCGGCGAAAGCAACATCATCCGCGGCACGATGGTCCATGATGAACTGGTCAGCTTCTGCGGCGCGGACTTCCCGTGCGTGGACAGCGGTTTCGGCGACAACGCTCCGGTCGACGTGGTCATCCGTCCCGAAGACATCGTGATCGTAGGCGAAGACGTCGGCCAGATCACCGGTATCGTCAAGAGCGTGCTGTTCAAGGGCGTTCATTATGAAATGATGATAGAAGCCGGCAACTTCACATGGAAAGTGCATTCTACCACGATGCAGCCCGTCGGTTCGAAAGTCGGTCTCTCCGTCATCCCGTTCAACATCCACATCATGCAGCCAATGCGGGAGGAAAAGCCGAATGAATAATCTGCATCTTCCTGCATGGGCAAGCTGGGCAATGCTGATCGGCCTTGCCCTGTTCATTGGGTTGATCGTCCTTTCCGTCCGCAGGAATCACGGGATAAAGCGTTCGCTTTTCGCTGCGCCGTATTCCCTCTGGATGATCATCTTCACCCTGCTCCCCTGTGTCCTGATCGCATACTATGCTCTCACGGACGCCAATGGCCATTTCACACTGGATAACTTCCGTTCCTTCTGGGACAGCAACCATCTGATGCGTGAGAACCTGCGCAGTGTTGCCGGTGACGAGGTCGCAGCGACTGTCGCCCGCGGCTCTGTGAATGTCGATACGCTCGTATATTCGCTCTGGATGGCGTTCCTGTGCACAGCGATCTCGCTCATCCTCGGATATCCCGCCGCGCTCTTCATGGCCGACCGCCATATGAAGCTAGGCAGCACGCTGGTCGTCCTGTTCATCATTCCCATGTGGATGAACTTCCTGCTCCGCACCATTGCCTGGATGAGTCTGCTTGAGGATAACGGCCTGATCAATGCCTTCCTTGAATGGATCGGCATAGGGCGTGTCCAGCTGATGTACAACCAGGAAGCCGTCCTTCTCGGTATGATCTATAACTTCCTGCCGTTCATGGTATTCCCCGTTTATACTTCTCTCAGCAAGCTGGATCCCAAGCTCAGCGAGGCTGCTCAGGATCTGGGCTGCAACGAGTTCCGCACGCTCCTCAAGGTCACTATGCCGCTAAGCCTTCCCGGTGTCATCAGCGGGATCACGATGGTCTTTATGCCTTCCGTCACGACGTTCTTCATTCCGCGCGTTCTCGGCGGCGGCAACACACGCATGTTCGGCGACCTGATCGAAAGCACTTTCCTGAAGGCAGGCGACTGGAATCTGGGCAGCGCGCTTTCGCTGATCATGATGATCCTGATCCTCATTTCGCTTTCCATCCTGCGCAAGGCTGACCCGAACGGAGAAGGGAGTGGGATCGCATGAAAAAGTTCCTTAAGAAATCCTATCTTGCGCTTATCCTGCTGTTCCTGTACGCTCCGATCGTCGTACTGATCGTCCAGTCGTTCAACAGCGGAAAGAGCCGTGCCAAGTGGGAAG